>NZ_JASBSF010000223.1 GCF_030149085.1 Microbacterium sp.
GTCCTTCACGGGCGCGACGAACTCCATCGTCGAGCCGTCTTCGAACGTGACGGTGAATGTCGCTTCCTCGCCCGCCACGAGCGGAGCAGTGAGGTCCATGAGCATGAAGTGGTAACCGCCGGGCTCGAGTGTCAGGCTGCCGCCGGCAGGAACGACGAAGCCGCCGTCCTTTTCTTGCATGACCATGCTGCCGCTGCCGTCATCGACGACCTCGTGCAGCTCCATCATCGAGGACGCGTCGGAGCTGACCGAGACGATCGTGGCGTCGGTTTCGCCGGAGT
This sequence comes from Microbacterium sp., assembly GCF_030149085.1. Taxonomy (GTDB): domain Bacteria; phylum Actinomycetota; class Actinomycetes; order Actinomycetales; family Microbacteriaceae; genus Microbacterium. Next base: position 282 of record NZ_JASBSF010000223.1, read on the forward strand.
TCTCAAGGACTCCGAAGGCCGCCGACATGCCGCTGTCGGCAGCCTTGACCCAGGCATCCGTGATGGTGACGGAGTCGGCCTCGGTCGTAGCCGGGGTGCTGGTGCTGCCGGAAGCGCAGCCGGCGAGTCCTAGTGCTGCTGCGACCAGAAGGATGCCGAATCGGGTGGAAAGACGGGTGTTCACAGGTTTCCCTTTCAGGGCTTCGGGGGCTCCTCGTCGGAACCCCGGCGGGCGCGCCTGGCGCGGCCGCGAAGGAAGAAGAGAACCAGCCCGAACAGGGCGAGCGCGGATGCCGCCCCGATCGCGCCGATCAGGACGACGCGCGGAATGCCGCCGTCCTCTGCCGCGGAGTCCAGCGGCACGGTGGTCGCGTCATCGGAAGGACCACCGGTGGCCTGATCTGCTGTCGGCGTGGGTGAACTCACGGGGGTCGGCGTAGCCGTCGGCGCCGGGGAGGCCGCCGCCGGGTCATCCACCGTGAAGGGGATGAGACCGGAAATCGGATGCCCGTCCGACGAGACGACCCGCCAGCGCACTTCATATGCCCCGTTCGGCATCCCCTCGTCGAGGGCCACCGTCAGGGTGTCGAAGTCGATCTGGATGTCGCCGGCGACCCAGTCGTTCTCCTGAGCATCCGCGACGATCACGGCTGCTCCCATCTGCATGATCTCGGCTGAGAACGTCAGTTCCACGCTGGTCGGGGCCACCGTGAGCTGCTCGCCCTGCTGAGGAGAACTCGCGACGAGTTCGTCGTGCGCCCAGGCTGGTGCGGCACCGAGAGACAGCGCGACGGTGGCCGCCACGACCGAAGCCGCGAAGGCCCCGGCGCGCGCGCGAAGAGACAACGACATAAGAAACGCCTTTCGTGAGTGAACGTCGATGCGCCTCCCCCGGCGCCGAGCCGGCAGCCGCGGGAGTCGAAACAGAGAGTCAGACCACGAAAGACAGAGGCGGACCGCGTCGGCGCACGAGCGAGACAACGCGCGCCGAACGCAGGGGCTCCGCAGTAAGGCGGACGAGCCCCGGCTTCTCGGCGACAACAGGAAGCACGATGTCGCCGGAGAGGATGCTGCGGCGGAGCCACGCGAGCAGCTCGCGTGCCAGATCGCCAAGACGGATCACGAGTCGCTCGCCGCGGTAGAGCGCTGCGACCGTGAATACGGCGGCGGCCAGGTGAGCAAGCCACATCGACACGTCGGCGGTGACGACAGGGGACGCCGCCGCAAGGTCGAGGGTGGGGAGGCCATGAACGTGACCGGTGGCGGCCCCATCCGTCGCAGCTCCACTGTCGGCACCGAGAACGAAAAGCAGGTGGAACAGTAGTTGGCTGAGCACGACCGCGACGCTCAGCCGCGGCAGCGAGAGAGCGCGGCCAACCAACACCGTGCACACAGCCAGCGAAAGCACCCATGGCACGGCGATTCCGAGCCAGTGAGGCATCGTCCCACCGGCTGCCACGTGCGAGAACAGTGCGACGAAAGTCGCGATCGACGCGGCGACTGAGGCGCGGATGACGCGCGTCGCTCGCGATCGGGACATGAACCCATTGTCGCAAAGATCGACCCGGTTCCCGCCCACGGGACCTTATTCCCGGTTGGCCGGCCCGATTCCCGACCCATAATCCTGCTATGCCCCGCGTCACCTACAGTGCGATCTCCAGCTTCTCCCGCGTCCGCATCCTGTTCCTGCTGCAGGAGCGACCCGAACGGACCGTGACCGAACTCTGCGAAGCAACCGGCCTGCACGCCAACACCGTGCGCGAACACCTCCAGCGCCTCGTCGACGGCGGCTACGTGGTAGCCGAGACCGAGCACCGCACGACACGCGGCCGTCCCCGCGTGCTGTACTCAGCAGCGACGGGACAGGATCGCGACTCGACCAGCGCCGTCGCACGCCACAAGGCCCGGGCCGCCGCCCAACGCGGCGATCTCATGCGTCGGGTCATGCCGTGGACCGATGTCGATGACCTGCCGACGGATGCCGTCCATCAGCTCGACGCGCTGGTGGAAGATCTCGGGGATGCCGGTTTCGAGCCGATCGTCGACGAGTCGGCCCTCACCGTCGACCTCTCCCCATGCCCGCACGCCTCCGCGAGCGCGCGCGACCGGGAGACGCTGTGCGCGGTTCACCTGGGCCTGATGGACAGCGTGCTTTCCCAGGCAGGAGGCCCGCTGCGCGTCGACTGCATGACGGCGTCTGTGCACCCGGAGCGGTGCGTGGTGAGGCTTCTCGCCGCGCAGGCCTCGCGCCATGCGGAACTCGTCGCGAGCTGAGCGGACCAAGGTCCTCCTCTGCGCCACGACCATCGCGGTACCGTGATGACGTCAGACGCGGGCCGCGCTTTATTTACGGCCGTGACTTTCACCCCGACTGATGGAGCGGGGAGTAGCGTGACCACCAGTACACAACCTCGATCTGGGGGGAAATGATCATGGATCTGCTCGATCCGCTGCTGCTAGCCCGATGGCAGTTCGGCCTCACGACGCTGTACCACTTCCTGTTCGTGCCGCTGACCCTCGGCATGTCGGTCACCGTCGCGATCTTCCAGACCGTCTGGTACCGCACCGGCGACGTCAAGTGGCTGCACCTGACGCGGTTCTTCGGGAAGATCTTCCTGATCAACTTCGCGATGGGAGTCGTGACCGGCATCGTGCAGGAGTTCCAGTTCGGCATGAACTGGTCGTCCTACTCGCGTTTCGTCGGTGATGTCTTCGGCGCGCCGCTGGCCTTCGAAGGGCTGATGGCGTTCTTCTTCGAAGCCACCTTCATCGGCCTGTGGATCTTCGGATGGGACAAACTCCCGAAGGGGCTGCACCTGGCATCCATCTGGATCGCCTCGATCGGCGCGCTGCTGTCGGCATACATCATCATCGCTGCGAACGCGTTCATGCAGAACCCGGTCGGCTACCAGATGGCCGAGGACGGCTCGCGCGCCGAAATGAACAACTTCCTCGAGGTCGTCTTCAACCCGATCGCCCTGGCGGCCTTCCCGCATACGATCTTCGCCGCGTTCATGTTCTCGTCGGGCGTCGTGATCGCTGCAGCAGCCTGGCACATGGCACGCAAGCGCAACATCGAGATGATGCGCCCGGCGCTGAAGTTCGGACTGTGGGGCATGATCATCGCGTTCGCCGGTACGTTCCTCGCCGGTGACCAGCTGGGCCTGGTCATGGTCTCCACCCAGCCGATGAAGATGGCGGCGGCAGAGGCGCTGTTCAACACCGCCTGCGGTGCCGACGCATCCTTCTCGATCTTCTCGATCGGGACTCCCGACGGCACCGGCGAGATCTGGTCGATCCGTGTGCCGTACCTGCTCTCGCTCCTGTCCACGCACACGCTCGACGGATGCGTCGAAGGCATCAACGACCTGAACGCGCAGTACGCCGCGCAGTGGCCGGATCTTGCCGCGCAGGTCGATGGCGTCTTCAACCCGGTGCTGTGGATCACCTACTGGGCGTTCCGCTGGATGATGGGCCTCGGCTTCCTCGCGACCTTCATCGCGATCGTGGGCCTGTGGCTGACCCGCAAGAACGCAAAGCGCGAGGTTCCCCGCTGGGCCTGGAGCGTCGCGATCTGGAGCGCCCCGATCGCGCTGCTGGGGTCGCTCGTCGGCTGGGTCTTCACCGAGATGGGTCGCCAACCGTGGATCGTGTTCAGCCTCATGCTGACCGAGGACGGCGTGTCCCCCAGTGTTCCCGGCTGGTCGGTGCTGATCTCGCTCGTCGCTTTCACCGCGATCTACGCCTCGCTTGCGGTGGTCGAGTTCGGCCTCATCCTCAAGACGGTGCACAAGGGACCAGACCCGCTTCCGGAGCCCGGCAGCACGGACGCCGAACCGCCTGCCCTCGAAGACACCCCGACGACGGTCTACTAGGAGCTGATCATCATGGATCTTGCATACCTCTGGTTCTGGATCGTCGGAGTCCTGTTCGTCGGCTACTTCGTTCTCGACGGCTTCGACTTCGGCGTGGGCATGTCGCTCCCCTTCCTCGGTAAAGACGAGGTCGGCAAGCGTCAGATCATCAACACGATCGGTCCCGTCTGGGACTTCAACGAGACCTGGCTCATCGTCGCCGGCGCGTGCCTGTTCGCGGCCTACCCCGAGTGGTACGCCTCCCTGTTCAGTGGGTTCTACCTGGCGCTGCTGCTGATCCTGCTCGCCCTCATCCTGCGCGGTGTCTCGTTCGAATACCGGCACCAACGCGAGGGGCTGCGCTGGAAGAAGGGCTTCGACACGATGATCGTCATCGGGTCGGTGCTGCCCGCGCTGCTGTGGGGTGTCGCTGTCGCGAACCTCGTGCAGGGTGTGCCGCTGGATGAGAACCACGAGTACACCGGGTCGCTGCTGACGCTTCTCAACCCGTATGGACTGCTCGGCGGCATCACCCTCGTGCTGGTGCTGTTCCTGCACGGCCTGTACTTCATCGGCCTCAAGACCGACGGTCAGGTGCACGAGGATGCCAAGCGCCTCGCGACCCGGGTCGGTTTCATCACCGTCGTGGTGGCTGCAGCGTTCCTGATCTGGACGATCTTCATCGCCGCAGCCCACGAAGCGCCGCTGCTGCCGCTGGTGATCGCCGCTGCGGCTCTGGCAGCCGTCGCCCTGCTCCTGTCGATGTTCTTCCACACGAAGGAACGCGAGGGCTGGGCGTTCACCGCGGGGATCTTCACCGTCGCGTTCGCGGTACTCACGCTGTGGATGTCGATGTTCCCGAACGTGATGCGCTCGTCGACGGATGTCGCGTTCAGCCTCACGATCGAGAACGCCGAGCTCGTCAGCCACTGACCCCGCCGAACACCGAGCAGGTCAAACACTGACCTTGTCGAGGACCGCCTGGCGCTACGCCAGGCGGTCCTCGCTTTCAGTCCTCGTCGCCGATACGCCCAGCGATGCGCACGTGGCG
>NZ_JASBSF010000242.1 GCF_030149085.1 Microbacterium sp.
GATCGAGGAGGCTGTCACCCGTCAACTGCGCCGCAGCTTCGGCACAGTGACGTTCACCCCGCGGCTGAGGGAGGCGAGACACCCGCATCCGTCCGTGATGCAGGTAGGGGATGTGCGCGTGCAGATCCAGTTGCTGTCGTCAGAGGGCTATCCGCAGTGGCCCACCGAGATCGTCGATATCGAGCAGCGCTACAGCGACGCTCCACCCGCGCGTCTACGAGTACTCACCCCCGCAGCGTTCGTCGCGTCGAAGTTGTCTTCGTGGAACGACCGGGAAGCCCCACGAGACCTTTACGATCTCTGGGCACTCGCTGAGGCCGGCTACATCGATGCGACCGCATCCGAGGTATTCGGGCGGTGGGGTCCGTACACGAGAGCTTCCAAGGTGTCCTTCGCGCACCTTCCATCGGCCGCCGAATGGAGTGCATCGCTTGACCACCAATGTCTCCCGGCCGTTACCCCCGAGGGGGCAGCCAGCAGGGTGCGCGACGCATTGCGGAACCTCTGACCGACGACGCTCGCGTGCCACTTGACATCACGATTTGCGAGGCCATCGGCGATCGAACCACGAGCAGGCAAGGATCCATGACCTCGCGGGCAGCATGTGTCACTCCGGCTCAGTCGTCGATGGCGACGGATCTCGCTCTCACGCGCAGATAATGGGACCGATGCTCCATGCGATGAGGTGGGTGGTCGTGAGCGCAGCGATCGTCGGCGCGTCGATCGCGTGCGCGGGCTGCGCGCCCTCACCAATCGATTCCAGGCTCTGGCTGCAGCTCGATCGTCAGGGGAACGTCGTCTACGGAGTCATCGGTGACCGCAATCTCGCGGGATCTGACCCGAAGAGCTTCATCGAGTCGCTCGGCGGCGTTACTGACTACTGGGATGGAGGCTCGGTTCCCGACTTCATCGACCCTACCGTCGGCGCGACCGTCTTCTACAACGTGTCCGAAAGTGCCGATAGGTTCGATGACCCGGTGGTGGAGTTTGATCTGTTCGTTACCTCCGGGCACCGTCCGGGCGGCAGCTCCGACACAGGCGGATGGTTTGCGCAGTCTCAGTCGTCCGTTTACACCTGCTATCGGCTTTCGGTGACCTTCGTGGCCGGCAGCGTGTGGGATCACAGTCGCTCCCATGACTATGGCGAGGACAGACTCGTCTGTCCTCAGGAGCCTGTGGACGCTTTGGGTGATGGCGCTCAGTATCGGGAGCCGTGGGAGTTCGACGGATGACACCTGACCTCTCCCCCGCGGTTCCCAACACGCAGCTCGATGGGCCAACGTGAACGAAGAGCTGCCAGCACTGCATCCTTCCGATTCGCACACACAGCGGGACGCCGAGGTGCTCATCATCGCCGCCCTCAGCGAGCGACTCGACGTCGCGCTCACAAAGACGTCGATCCCCACGGGTAACGGCGGACGTGTGGAGTTGGATGGCGCCACCGAGGATCTCAGCATCCTGGTCGAGGCCTACGCCCATCAAGGAGCCCTGCGTGGCAGCCAACCCAAGAAGCTCGCGACGGATGCCCTGAAGCTCACCTGGATTGGTCGTCAGCTTGGTGCGAAGCGACTGATCCTGGCTGTCGCAGATGAGGAGGTCGAGTCGTATCTGCAGAGACCGACGGCATGGCTTACGCAGGCGCTGCGGGATCTCGGAGTTGAGGTCATCCGCGTTGACCTCGATCGGGCGACAGCCCGCGCAATCCGCATGGCTCAGTCCGTGCAGTTTCGGTAGCCGGATGCCTCCACAAGCACGCCTGCTGCGGCCCAGTGACTGACGCCTACCACCGAGCCGATCACGTCACCCGCTCGAACACCATCGTCGCCTGGATGCGGTCACCGCCACCGAACCCGGAGCTGCCGGAAGATGCCGTGCTGATGGTGTGGAGCCGGTATCCAAGCGCCGCCTGCTTGTTGATGACCTTCTCCAGCTCTGTGAGGTTGCCCGAACCCGAACCGAAGAACTTCTCTTTCAACACGACTTGGAGCACGACGTAGCTCGCACCCGTCGGCGCGGGCCTCGGCTGCGCGCCCGACACCGCATCGGCCTGAGCCCGACTGATCATTCCGGCCACACCCGGCTCCTTCGGTGGTGGTGGCTGAACCTCCTCGGTCCACTTCTCGCCGTCCCACCACCGCGTGGCGCCGGAACCGTCGTCGTACCAGCCCGCTTGCGCGTTCGCCATGACTACCCCGTCTCTGGTTGAGCCGCGTGGGCTCCGTCTTGTTGCGCTTACGCTAGCGGGCGGCGGATGCCACGTGGGTGCCAGTCTCGGAGGCATCCGACACCGCCCACACCCGCGTCGCCTTAACAGGAGGGCGTTCTTCACGAGGCGTCCAATGCATGGGGGTCGAGTGCCGACGGATCACATCAGGAGATCCCAGATGCTGTGTGGCCCGTTCTCCTTGCCCTCGTGCGCGTTGACGTGACACCGATACTCGGGGTCGGCGCGTGGAACATACACGGCGGGTGTGCCGGGGGGTGGATTCTTGGCGGCCTCTCGACGTGCTCTCGCGAAGATGTCCTCCTCGTGGGGCTGAAGTTGGCTCGCGCCGTGGAACACGAACACCAGCGAGCCATCCGCCATCCCTAACGCGGCGAGGAGCGTCATGTCTCCCGGAAGCGAAACTCACTCGCCCGCCCGGGCCATGAATATCGCGAGGCCGTTGAGCATGCCGGGCGGCGCGGGCGGAATCCACATGATCTTGTCGGCATCTTTCTCAGCCTTCACATTGAGAACAATGTCGTCTGATGGCGTCAGGATCCGCGTGACCAGGATTAAGCCATCACTACTGGGATTGGGTCGTTCCCAGCGGTCAACTATGCGCGACACGCCCAGCTTCGTGGCCTCGGCATACTCGTACTGCAGACGCCAATCGCCGGATGCATGGAACGAGTACTTCGAGTTCCCCCCGTTCCACTCGTCGCGAACCGATAGGTAGAGATCTGAGGTTGTAGATGCCGTCCAGAGGCGCCACACCGCTGCATGAGCTTCGTTTGTCCCCAGCGCGAAGCGGATCGCCGAACCGGCCCTTGAATTGGGACATCCCGGGTACTTCCGTCGGAGTAGCTGATCGTGACCGCGCCGACCTGATCAGGCTTTCGTGACACGATTGGCCCTCATCTCCCAACGACTTCGTCCGACTCACGGTCCACCGTAGACGCTCACGGTGGCTTAGCGTGTTCGCTAACATCCTGGGAAATCCGCCCAGCCCGTTTCTTGCAGGCGAGGTTGGCGGAGCACGAACGCGGAGCCCTGGAGGTTCACCGCCCCACACACACCGAAACACCCACGAAACGTGATAGCCATGAGCAATCAATGATTGCCCCCTAGCATCGCGGTGTGACGAACGCTGACGAGTTCACCCTGCGCCCGCGCGTGGAGGAGTTTCTGGCGTCGGGGTGCACGGAGCTGCTGATCGGCGGCGACTGGCTCCCGGCATCCGATGGCGCGACCTTTACCACCATCGACCCGGCCACCGGATCCGCCCTCGCCGAGGTGGCCCGCGGCACGGCGCCGGATGTCGATAACGCCGTCCGCGCCGCGAAGGGCGCTCTGCGCTCGGCGGCCTGGCGCGAGATGCGGCCCGCCGACCGCGGCGCGCTGCTGTGGCGCATCGCCGACCTCATGACCGAGCACCTCGACGACCTCGCGCAGCTCGAGACGCTCGACCAGGGCAAGTCGCTGCGCACCTCACGGTTCGGTGAGGTGCCGGCGGCGATCAACCAGTTCCGCTACTACGCGGGCTGGCCGACGAAGATCCTCGGCGACACGATCCCCACGTCGCTGTCGCGCACCCCTCCCGGCAAAGAGGTCTTCGCCTACACGCGCCGCGAACCCGTCGGCGTCGTCGGCGCGATCGTGCCGTGGAACTCGCCGCTCATCATGACGGCCATGAAGCTCGCCCCCGCCCTCGCCGCCGGCTGCACGATCGTGCTCAAGCCCGCCGAGAACACCCCCCTCCCCGCGATCTACCTCGGCCAGCTGATGCTCGAGGCGGGCTTGCCCGCCGGGGTGCTCAACATCGTCACCGGGTACGGTCACGAGGCCGGGCAGGCGTTAGCGGAGCATCCGGATGTCGACACGATCGCCTTCACGGGCTCCACCGCCGTCGGCAAACGCCTCGTGCAGTCGGCCGGCGCGCGCCTGGCCCGCCTCACCCTGGAACTCGGCGGCAAGTCACCGTCGATCATCATGCCCGACGCCGACCTGCCCGCCGCGATCGAAGGCGTCTCGCGCGGCATCTTCGACAACGGCGGCCAGGTGTGCGTCGCGAGCGCCCGTATCTACGCGCACCGGGATGTCTACGACGACGTCATCGCCGGCATGGCCGACTTCGGCACCGGCCTGCACCTCGGGCACGGCCTCGCCGAGGGCACCGACCTCGGGCCCCTCGTCAGCAAGGCGCAGGCCGATCGCGTCGCGGGGTACGTCGACGAGGGCCGCGCCGAGGGGGCGCGGGTCGTGAGCGGCGGCATCCGTGAGGGCGACACCTTCTATACGCCCACCGTGCTCACCGACGTGACCCCGCAAATGCGTCTCATGCGCGAAGAGATCTTCGGACCCGTCGCGGTCGTCACCCCGTTCGACGACCTCGACGAGGTGGTCGGGTGGGCCAACGACTCCCCGTACGGGCTGGCCGCGAGCGTCTGGACCGAAGGCCTCAGCAACGGACACCGCATCGCCGCGCAGCTCGAAGCCGGCACGGTGTGGGTCAACTGCCACTCCTTCCTCGGCCCCGAACTGCCCAAGGGCGGGCACAAGGAATCGGGCTGGGGCTACGAAAACGGGCCGCAGGGCCTGGAGAACTATCTGGAGACCAAGACGGTGGTGATGGTGCTGTGACCGCTCATTCCTCCGGGCGCATATTGCTCGGCGCGTTCGAGATGATGAACCCCAACAACGGGATGCCGACCTGGACCGACCCGCGCGGCCGCGGCGACGACTGGGACAAGCTCGACTACTGGCTCAGCCTCTCCCGCACCCTCGACGAGGCGGGCTTCGACTTCCTGTTCTTCGCCGACACCTACGGCTACGCCACCCTCGGGGGACGGATGCCGAGCGAGGTCGCCGCGCACGGCATCCAGTTCCCGGCCCTTGACCCGATGCTCGCGATTGCGGCGCTTGCCCACGCGACCAGCGAACTGGCGTTCGTCGTGACCTCGCCGACCACCGTCGAGAAGCCCTACGGCACGGCCCGGCGCTTCGCGACCCTCGACCGGCTCACCGGCGGACGCATCGGCTGGAACGTCGTGACCGGCTCCTCCCAGGCCACCACCGACGAGCTGTTCGGGGTCACGCAAAAGCTCACGCACGACGAGCGGTATGACGCCGCCGACGAGTTCCTCGACACGTGCCTGCGGTTCTGGGAGCACTCCTGGGACGAGGATGCCGAACTCCGCGACCGCGCCACCGGCACGTATGCCGAGCCGAGCATGCTGCACCGGGTCGAGGTCGACGGGACGTACCAGCGGGCCGCCGGCATCTTCGCTGTTCCGCCCACACCGCAGCGCACCCCGGTGCTCTTCCAGGCCGGCACGTCCGATCGCGGCCGGGCCTACGCCGCCCGCAACGCCGAGGCCGTCTTCATCCAGGGGCAGTCGATCGCCACCGCCGCGGCGCATGTCGCCGACATCCGCGAGCAGGCGGTGCGGCAGGGTCGCCGGCCCGAAGACGTCAAGGTCATCAGCGGCATGACCGTGACGGTCGCACCGACCGAGGCCGAGGCGCGCGAGCTGCGAGCCCAGTATGAAGCGGTGCTGGGGCTGGATGACGCCGCGGTGATGTTCGCCGGCATCACCGGCATCGACCTCACCGGCATCGACCCCGACACCCGCGTCGCTGACCTCCACACCGACCTCGGACAGACCCTCATCAATCGCTACGCACGCACCGATCCCGACATCCGGGTGCGTGCCGTGCTCGACCAGTTCCGCACGAAGGCGATCCGCGGGTTCCAGATCACCGGATCGCCCGAGCAGGTCGCCGACGAGATCATCGCGACCGTCGACGGGTCGGGGCTCGACGGCCTCATGCTCGAGCCGACCTTCGGCGGGCCCGCGTCGTACGAGGCGTTCATCGAGCTGGTGCTGCCGATCCTCGTCGAGCGCGGCCGTGCGGGACGTCCCTCGGGCCCGACCCTGCGCGAGCGCGTCAGCGGCTCGCCGCGCCTCGCCCCCACGCACCGCGCGCACCGCCTCACCGCCTCGGATGCCTCGCCCGAGGCATCCGTCACCGACCCGCTCGCGGCGACTGCCCCATGACCCCCCTTCGTTTGCCCCAAAACGCACCGCATCCCACCAGCACACGGCGTGTTGCGGCAAGCGAAGGGGGGCTGCAGAAACACCATAACGCCGAGACGCCACCCCCAACCCGAAGGACTGCACGTATGAAAGCCGAAGCCGTCGAGGCGGTGATCCGCGGGCTCAAGCGCGCCGGGGTCTCCGTCGCGACCTACCTGCCCGACTCGCTCCTGAAGGAGCTGTACCCCGCGCTGGATGCCGACCCCGACATCCGGACGATCCCCGTCACCAACGAGGGCGAGGGCGCCGCGATCGCCGGGGGCGTGTTCCTCTCGGGCAAGCGCGCCGTGCTCGTCATGGAGAACTCGGGACTGCGCGCCGCGACCGAACACCTCGCGCGCCTGGGCCTGGGTGCCGGCATCCCGGTCGTCATGATCATGAGCTACCGGGGCGAGCTCGGCGAGAACAACTGGTGGGCGATCCCCCACGGCATCACGATGGAGCCGCTGCTCGGGGCCCTCCGCACCCCGTACCGCATCGTGCGCGAGGTCGACGAGATCGAGCAGGCCATCGTGGATGCCTATGAAACGGCCTACTCGTCGTATTACCACGCCGCCATCGTTCTGGGAGGAGGGCTCGTTCGATGAGCTACAGCAGATTCGAGGCCATGGAGCTTCTCGGTAAGCGCCTCACCGACGATGCTCTCGTCATCCTCTCCCTCGGCGGCGCCGTCGACGAGTGGTACAACGCCGCCCCGCACATGCGCGAGGCGAGCCTGTTCCAGCAGCAACTCGGATGCGTCAGCGGCGAAGCCTTCGGCCTGGCTGTCGGCCTGCCGCACCGACAGATCGTGTCGCTCGACACCGACGGCGGATTGCTGTTCAACCTCGGCATCCTCGCCACGCTCGGCAACGAACAGCCGCAGAACCTCTTCATCGTCGTGTGGGACAACGAGCAGTACCAGTCGATCGGCGGGCCCGCGACCCACACCGCGAAGGGACGCGTCGACCTCGCCGCGATCGCCCGCGGCGCCGGTGTCGACAAGGCATTCACGGCGCACACTCTCGAGGAGTTCGACGCGCACTGCGCCGCCGGCCTTGCCGCGACCGAGCCGTACATCGTGGTGGCCAAGACCGACGGCATTTTGCAGCCCGGCATCAAGCGCAAGCACTCGGACGGCCGCGAAGACAAGTACATCTTCGTGCGCCACGTCGAGAAGATCGAGGGCGTCACGATCATGGGCCCCAGCGAGCACAACTGATGGGCCGCGGCTGATGGGCATCGTCGCGGCCCCGACCGGCGCCTACGACTACCTCGTCGTGGGCGCCGGAGCTGCCGGATGCGTGCTGGCCGCGCGCCTCAGTGAGAACCCCGACGCGCGCGTCCTGCTGATCGAGGCGGGCCCCGATCATCGCGGGTTGCGCGAGATCCTGGATGCCGCACACTGGGATGCCCTCATCGGCGGGCGCTTCGACTACGGCTACCGCTCGGCACCGACTCCGCACGTGCTGGGGCGCGCGATCGCGATGCCCCGCGGGCGCGTGCTCGGCGGCAGCTCGTCGACCAACGCGATGCTCTGGTACCGGGGCGCCCGCGCCGACTACGACGCGTGGGCGGATGCCGGCGCCACCGGCTGGGGCTACGACGACCTTCTCCCCTACTTCCGCCGCTCCGAGACCCGGCCCGGCGGCGACCCCGCCTACCGGGGCCTGGACGGACCGGTGCGCGTCGCTCCGCTGTCTCGCGTGCATCCGATCGCGACCGCGCTGCTCGACGCCGCCGCCGCCCGAGGACTGCCCGTGCTGGATGACGCCAACGGCCCGTCGAACGAAGGCGCCGTGTTCGCCGACTACAACGCGGTTGAGGGCCCCGACGGATCGTTCGAGCGTTGGAGCACCGCCCGCGCCTACCTCGAGCCGGCGCTGACGCGGCCGAACCTCGACGTGCTCGTCGACAGTCCCGTGCACCGGATCGACCTCGACGGTTCCCGCGCGACCGGCGTCACGCACCTCATCGACGGTCGCGAAGTGACAACGTCCGCCGACCGCATCGTGTTGACTGCCGGCGCCTTCGACACCCCGCGCCTGCTGCAGTTGTCGGGGATCGGGGATCCGGCGCGACTGGCTGCGGCCGGCATCCGTGCCCACCACGCCCTGCCCGGTGTCGGCGAGAACTTCCAGGACCACCCGCTCGTGCTGGGCGTGAACTTCCGCGCCCGCGACGGGCTCGGCCCCGTGATCGGCAACGGCGGCGGCACGATGCTCAATTGGCGGAGCTCCTACGCCGAGCGCGGACCCGACCTGCACACCGTCATCGCCCACGGCTCCCGCGGCGACGAAGCACTGCACGCCCGCTACGACCTCGGCGGCGACCGGATGTTCGCCCTCGTACCGGGCCTCTATGTCTCGCGC
>NZ_JASBSF010000258.1 GCF_030149085.1 Microbacterium sp.
GAGGTTCTCGAGCGGGTAGAAGGTGCCCGAGAAGAGGAACATCGGCACGAACACGAAGCGCTGCACGAGCGCAAACTGACCCTTGTCGTCCTGGATCGACGCCGCATACGCCATCAAAGGCACGCCGAACGCGAGCCCCGCAAGCAGCCCGACGAACATCGCCAGCCAGCCGGTGGCAGGGTCGGGAACCGCACCGAAGAGGACGATGAAGACGTAGTAGGCGACGACGGCTATCAGCATCCTCGCCGAGGCGCCGAGGATGACCCCGGTCGCGATCTGCGGGCTCGACAGCGCCGAGGCGTTGCAGCCGGAGAAGTAGCGGCGCCACTTGAACCCCGACATCACGGGGTAGGTGAACTCTTCGGTGGCCACGCCGATCGCTGCGGTCATGAGTAGCGCCGGGGCGACGAACACGAGGTAACGGACCTGCTCGCCGTGCACCGTAATCGTCCCGTCCAGCAGCGCGGCAAGGCCCAGCACCAGCCCGAGCAGATACAGGATGGGCTGCCCGAGGGCACCGACCACGATCGTCCACCCGTAGGCGCGCATCGCACGCACCATATGCTCGGCGACGTACCACGAGCCCCACCGGCGGGGCTTGCGCCCCCAGGCGAGAGCTTCGGCACGCAACTCGTCCAGGGTTGGCTGAGTGCGCGCATCCGGAATCGGCGTGCTCATTCGATCAGCGACCTTCCCGTCAGGCGCAGGAAGACATCCTCCAGGCTCGACCGACGCACCAGCGAGGTCAGCGGCTGCAGACCCGCGGCGGTAACCCGCTCGAGAGCCTGCTCACCGTCGTGCGCGTAGACGAGGATGCGGTCAGGGAGCACCTCGACGCGGTCGCCGATCCCCGCGAGCTGCGGCGCCACCTGCTCATTGCGATCCGACCCGAAACGCACCTCGAGCACCTCACGGCTGGAGTGCTCGCGGATGAGCGAGGCCGGCGTCCCCTCGGCCATGATCTGCCCCTTGTCGACCACGATGAGCCTGTCGCACAATTGCTCGGCCTCGTCCATGTAGTGCGTGGTCAGCACGAGAGTCGTGCCACGCTCCTTGAGACGGAAAAGACGGTCCCACAGCACGTGCCGGGCCTGCGGGTCAAGACCCGTCGTGGGCTCGTCCAGCAGCAGGATGCGGGGGTCGTTGATCAGCCCGCGCGCGATCGTGAGCCGTCGCTTCATGCCACCCGAGAGCTGATCGACCTTGCTCTTCGCCTTGTCTTCGAGCGCAGCAAACGCCAGCAGCTCGTCGGCCTTCTGTGCGCACACCTTGCCCGGGAGCCCGAAATAGCGGCCATAGATGAAGAGGTTCTCGCGGGCGTTGAGTTCGCCATCGAGGTTGTCCTGCTGCGGGACGACGCCCAGCCGCGAACGGATCTCGGGACCGTACTGGTCAGGATCCAGGCCCAGGATGCTGAGCTCCCCGCTCGTGCGGGTCGAGACCGCACCGATCATCTTCATCGTCGTGGACTTGCCGGCACCGTTCGGTCCCAGAAGTCCGAACGACTCGCCCGGCGCCACCTCGAACGACAGTCCGTTCACGGCAAGGAAGTCATCCTTGCCGGCGATCTTGTAGGCCTTGACGAGGTTGTGGGCGCGGATCACAGGCTCTGGCACCGTCCTACTGTACGAGCGATCTCCGACATCCGACGACGCGGGAGTAGCATCCCGGTGTGACCGATACACAGCTTCCCTACCGCGCCGACATCGTCGGCAGTTTCCTTCGACCGGCAGCCCTCGCCGAGGCTCGCGCCGCGCGCGCTGCGGGCGAAATCGACGATGCCGCCCTGCGCGAGGTGGAGGATGCCGAGATCGCCGCGCTCGTGGCGAAGGAGGCGCAGAACGGTCTGAGGCTCGCCACCGACGGAGAGTTCCGGCGGTCGTGGTGGCACTTCGACTTCTTCGGGATGCTCGATGGTGTCGAGGTCGTCGAGCTCGACCACGGCATCCAGTTCCAGGGCGTGCAGACGCGGCCCCTCGGCCTGCAGGTGAACGGACGCATCGGCTTCAGCGACACGCATCCGTTCCTCGCCCACTTCCGCGCGCTCGCCGAGGCCACTGTCGCCACCGGGGCAACGCCGAAGTTCACGATCCCCGCCCCCACCGTTTTCGACTTCCGCCTCGAGCCTGCGGGGATCACCACTGACCTCTACGCCGACCGCGATGCCCTCGTGCCCGACCTCGTGCAGGCCTACCGCGACGCGGTGCAGGCGTTCTATGAGGCCGGATGCCGCTACCTGCAGTTCGACGACACGGCGTGGGCCTACCTCTGCTCGCCCGAGGAGCTCGAGAAGGCAGCGGCCCGCGGCATCCGTACCGAGGGAATCGGCGAACGCTACTCCGCGATGCTCAACGCGATCCTCGAGGCAAAGCCCGCCGACATGACGATCACGACTCACGTCTGCCGCGGCAACTTCCGGTCCACCTGGATCTCCTCCGGCGGTTACGAACCGGTGGCCAAGCACCTACTTGCCGACACGAACTACGACGGTTACTTCCTGGAATACGACAGCGACCGCGCTGGTGGTTTCGAGCCGCTCCGCTTCCTTCCCCACGGCCACAAGCGGGTCGTGCTGGGCCTGGTGACCACCAAGTCGGGCGAGCTCGAGGATGCCGACCTGCTGCGCACCCGCATCCAGGAGGCTGCGCAGTTCGCACCGCTGGAGCAGCTTGCCCTCAGCCCTCAGTGCGGATTCGCCTCGACCGAGGAGGGCAACCTCCTCACCGAGGACGAGCAGTGGGCCAAGATCCGCCTGGTCGTCGACACTGCCGCCACCGTCTGGGAGTGACCGTCACGAGCGCCTGATGCTCAGGAGCGCTTGACGTAGGGGCGGCCCTCGAGAGCTGCGCGGTCGATCTCCTCCTGGTCCTCGACGTACGGCGTACCGTGGGTGTGGAAGGTCGGCACCGTCTTCATGCCCCAGGCCTGGCCCTTGGCGCGCTCCGCCTGGCTCCACTCCACGACCGGCCAGTCCGGATCGAGGATGAGACGCCCCTGCGCGGTGGCGAATTCGATGCGGTTCCCGCCCGGTTCCCACACGTAGAGGAAGAACGTCTGGTTGATCGCGTGCTTGTAGGGGCCGTACTCGATATAGATCCCGTTCTCGAGGCAGATGTCGGCAGCCTTGAGAATGTCCTCGCGAGAATCCGGGGCGATCGCGAAGTGATGGAACCGGCCCCGCTGGCGCGTCCAGTCATCGGAATACACGACGTCGTACGACTTCTGGTTGAACCGGAACCACCAGGCCCCATACCTCCCGTCGTCAAGGCGCACCCGCTCTGACTCCCGCGACATCATGACATCCCGCCAGAACTCTCCAGCCGCGTTCACGTCGCTGGCCAGGTAATTGATGTGATCCATCCGCCGCGCGTTGATGCCTCGGCCGGGGTACGCGGATGCCTGGTTCTTCAGCGCGGGACGATCCTCGTCATCCGGGACATAGTGCTCGGTGTCGTAGTACACCGCCATGAGGTGGCCGTCGGGGTCTTCGAATTCGAATGAGCGGCCGACACCGACCTCGGCATCCTGCCAACCATGCCCGAGGCCGGATGCCTCGATCGCCGCCACTCTCCGCTCCAGAGCCTCGGGGCTGGATGCCCGATACAGGGTGCGGCCCACGCCGTTCGTGTCGGATGCCGTGAGCTTGAGCGTGTACAGCTGGTACTCGTCCCAACACCGCAGATACGCCGAATCCCCGATGCGGGCGACCTCCCGCATCGCGCAGATATCGCGAAAGAACCGGAGGCTCTCGTCGAACCGTGGGGTGAACAGTTCCACGGCGCCGAGATGGGCAAGGTCGAAGTTCTCACTCGTGGCCATGAGGTGTCCTCTCTGACACTGCTGCCTTATCGATGCATCCTGTCTATCACCGATTTACCTCTGGACATAGGTAAATTTTGCCCGTACGATCTCGCTGAAGCCACCCGGACGAGGAAGTCGAGGAGACACCCATGGCCAAGAATCTGCAAGAGCTGCTGGACGAGAAGGGCGATACCGTCCGGATGCTGCGCGACTCGCAGCTCGGCACGTACATCTACCCCGTGGTTCCGGCCGAGTTCAGCAACTGGCGTCGCGAGCAGAAGGCGTGGCGCAACGCCGCGGTGCTCTACGACCAGAGCCACCACATGGTCAACTTCTTCGTGAAGGGACCCGATGCGCTGAAGCTGCTCACTGACACCGGCATCAACGGCTTCAAGAATTTCCCCGTGAACACCGCCAAGCAGTTCGTTCCCACCGCCTCCAACGGTGGCGTGATCGGCGACGGCATCCTGTTCCACGAAGCAGAGGGTGAGTACGTCTACGTCGGGCGCGCCCCCGGAGCCAACTGGCTGCAGTTCCACGCCGAGACCGGCGGGTACGACGTGGAGTTCCGCTACGACGACCGCTCGCCGTCGCGCCCCTACGGCCAGGCCGTGCACCGCGACTACTACCGCTTCCAGATCCAGGGACCCAACGCCTGGGCGATCATCGAGAAGCTCGCGGGTGGACCGGTCGAGCAGGTCAAGTTCTTCCACATGGGCGAGATGACGATCGCGGGCGAGAAGGTGCGCACGCTCCGTCACGGTATGGCAGGCGCTCCGGGCCTGGAGATCTGGGGACCCTACGAGCAGCACGGCAAGATCCGCGATGCCATCCTCGAGGCAGGCCGCGAGTTCGGCATCGAACCCTGCGGGTCGCGCGCGTACTCGTCGAACACTCTCGAGTCCGGATGGATCCCCTCGCCGCTCCCGGCGATCTACTCCAGCGAGGCCGAGCGCGCCTACCGCGAGTGGCTGCCCGCGAACAGCTACGAAGCGATCAACGCGCTGGCAGGGTCCTTCGTCTCGGAGAACATCGAGGACTACTACCTGAACCCCTGGGAGCTCGGCTACGGCTCGTTCGTGAAGTTCGACCACGACTTCATCGGCCGTGACGCGCTCGAGAAGCTCGACCCCGAGACCCAGCGCAAGAAGGTCACGCTGGCCTGGAACGACGAGGACCTCACCAAGGTGCTCGCGTCAGTGCTCGACCGCGAAGGACCCGGCTACCAGTTCTTCGACCTGCCCAACGCCAACTACGGTTCCAGCAACTACGACGCTGTCATCGACGCCGACGGCAACACCGTGGGCCTCTCGCTGTTCACCGGCGTTACCGCGAACGAGACGCGCGGCCTGTCGCTGGCCACGGTCGACCGTGACGTTCCCGTGGGCGCCGAGGTACGGGTCGTCTGGGGCGAGCCGAACGGCGGATCGGGCAAGACGACAGTCGAACCGCACGAGCAGATCGCGATCCGCGCCGTGGTCAGCCCTGTGCCCTACGCCGTGACCGCACGCCAGGAATACCAGGGCGGCTGGCGTACCACCGGATCGCTCTGATCCGGCAGCGCTTCGCGCACACCGATCTCGGGGACGGATGCCGCGGCATCCGTCCCCGAGATCGTCTTCGGGCATTCGCGTCATGACGCGATGTGGATGCCCTCAAAGCCGCCCGGGAATCCGCTGACCGCCGCCGAGACGGTGTCGAAGAACCAGTCGAGCGCACCCGCGTGCTGCGGCGACCGCCGACGGTAAAGCTGAAGCTCAACCGGCCCGAGAGCGAAGGGCAAATCGCGGATGACCAACGGCCAGCTCCGCGACCATCCGACAGCGAGAGTCTCGGGAATCGTCGCGA
>NZ_JASBSF010000275.1 GCF_030149085.1 Microbacterium sp.
AAGACCGGTCGGACTACACCAAGGACGAAAGTCGCGCGATCCGCCGCCGCTCGCTGCGCTTGCTCGGTTCGCTGATCTCGCCGCTGCGGTGGCAGGTCGTGCTCGCCGGCGTCGTGCTGGTCGTCTCCACCGCTCTGCAGGTCGCGGGTCCGGCGCTGATCGCGTACGGCATCGACACCGCGCTTCCGGCGGTGCTCGACGAGGCGAACTTGATGCCGACCATCGGTGTCGTCGCCGTGTACCTCGTCGCGGGGCTCGGCGGCGCGGGCCTCGTGGGCTGGTTCGCGGTCGTTGCGGCTCGCCTCACGCAGGCCGTGATGCTCGATCTTCGCAAGCGCATCTTCCTGCACACGCAGCGGCTCAGCCTCGAATTCCACGAGTCCTATACCTCCGGCCGCATCATCTCGCGACAGACGAGCGACCTCGAGTCGATCCGGGAGCTCCTCGACGGCGGACTCAACCAGCTCGTGTCGGGACTGCTGTACGGCGGGTTCACGCTCATCGCACTGTTGCTGTTGGACTGGCAGTCCGGAGTCATCCTCGCCGTCATGGGTGTGCCGCTGTTCCTGCTGATGCGCTGGTTCTACCTGCGCTCGCAGGTCGTCTACCGCGAGTCGCGGGTCATCAGCGCGAAGCTCATCGTGAAGTTCGTCGAGACGATGACCGGCATCCGTGCCGTGAAGGCCTTCCGTAAAGAGCCCCGTAACGACGATGAGTTCGGTGACGTCGCCGAGGACTACCGCGACGTGAATATGCGCTCGATCCGCCTGTTCGGCACGTTCGAGCCCGGCCTCATGGCCGTCGCGTCGGTCTCGATCGCGCTGGTCGTGCTCTGGGGCGGCCTGCGGGTTGCTGACGGTGCGATCGCCATCGGCATCCTGCTCGCAAGCGTGCTGTACGTGCGGAACTTCTTCGCACCTCTGCAGGAGGTCGCGATGTTCCTGAACTCGTACCAGGCTGCCACCGCGGCGCTCGAGAAGGTCTCGGGGGTGCTGGAGGAGGAGCCGACGGTTCCCGACCCCACCGATGCCGTCGACCTGTGGACCGCGCGCGGACACGTCGCGTTCGAGGACGTCACGTTCGGGTACGCGGATGACCGCGTCATCCTGCCGCACTTCTCGCTCGACATCCCCGCCGGGCAGACCATTGCCCTGGTGGGCACGACGGGGGCGGGCAAGTCGACGCTCGCGAAGCTCGTCTCGCGCTTTTACGACCCGACGCGCGGAGCCGTGACCCTCGACGGGGTCGACCTGCGGCGCCTGCACCCGGAGGACCTGCGACGCGCGATCGTCATGGTCACGCAGGAGGCCTACCTGTTCAGCGGCACGGTCGCCGACAACATCGCGCTCGGCAAGCCCGACGCGACGCTCGACGAGATCGAGGCGGCGGCGAAGGCGGTGGGGGCTGATGCCTTCATCCGTGCCTTGCCCGACGGCTACGACACCGACGTGAACAAGCGCGGCGGCCGCGTCTCGGCAGGGCAGCGTCAGCTGATCTCGTTCGCGCGGGCGTTCCTCGCCAACCCCGCTGTGCTGATCCTGGACGAAGCCACGGCGTCACTCGACATCCCGTCAGAGCGGGCGATTCAGGATGCCTTGCAGACGCTCCTGGCAGACCGCACGGCGATCATCATCGCGCACCGCCTGTCGACTGTCGCCATCGCCGACCGGGTGCTGGTCATGGAGCACGGCCGGATCATCGAGGACGACACCCCCGAGACGCTGATCGCGGGCACGGGCAAGTTCGCGCAGCTTCATGCGGCGTGGCGGCAGTCGCTCGTCTAGCGACGGCGACGCCATGGCCTGGCGAGAGTCGCTGGTCTGACGACGTCGAAAGGCGACGGGGCCCCGGTTTGGGGGAGGGAATTCCGAGGCCCCGTCGGCTCGGGTGGATGCTGGGCGCTCGCTGCGAGCGCCCGGCATCCGGGTCGAAGGCGGGTCAGCAGATGCTCGTCGAGACCGTGCTGAGGCACGCGCCAAGACTGAGGCTGCTGGCGGCGAGGATGTCGGCGTCGCGGCTTTCGGCGCTGCGCTCGATCTGCTGAAGGCTGAGCAGGTAACCCATGTGATTCACCTCCTTCCTGCGGGATCCCAGGCCATGGCGGGCCGAAGCGGTGAGGCGGCTGTCGGCGGCACCAACAGCGGGAGATTGACCGGGATGACCGGCTCGCCGGAATTGATCACGTTGGCAGAGGTGCCGAGCGCCGCGAGGACGCCGGCAGAGCCCGTGGCGAAGTCGCACGAGAGGCGGAGGAGCCCTTGACCGGGGAATCCGATGCCGTGGGGGCGGCGAATTGCGTGGAGGCGCAGCTCGGCTACGTGGTGTCTTAGGGCATCGTCGGCTTCGGGCGTGGAGTAGCCGAGGTGCCCGAGCGTGGCCAGGAACAGGATCATCCCCGCGCGACCGCGGAACACGCCGGACTCCATCACGAAATCAGTCAGTGCCGCACTGCAGATGCCGTCCAGTGCCTCAAGGTAGCGGTCAGGTGTCTCGAGATGGGGCAGCAGCTGGGCTGCCACGAGCCCGACTCCGGCAGAGCCGCTCCCGAGGTAGGGCAGCAGTCGCCACCCTTCGTTGAGCTGGAGTGATCCGTCGATCGCCGTCATGCAGTGCGCGAGGTCATAGTCGAGTGCGTCTTGCGCGAGGCGCAGGTGCGCCCGCTCTCCGGTGCGCTCATACAACCGGAGTGCGAACAACGCCGTTCCCGACGGGCCGCGCAGCAGTCCCCCGCTGCCGGTTGCGACGTGGCGGTCTTCGGGCGCTGTCGGTATCGGCGGCCGGGCATCGTGTCGGGAACGCAGGATGCCGCCGATCTCGAGGGCTTCGAGCACAAGCGTCGGGTCGT
The DNA here is from genome assembly GCF_030149085.1 of Microbacterium sp. GTDB lineage: Bacteria > Actinomycetota > Actinomycetes > Actinomycetales > Microbacteriaceae > Microbacterium. The sequence continues at coordinate 2,846 of NZ_JASBSF010000275.1, forward strand.
CGTCGGATGCCGCGAGCAAGACGAGTCCGACTCCGGGCAGGCCGCCGTAGAGATCGGTTCCGAGCGAGGAGAAGTCGAGCCGACGAACGCGGTCCAGGGCAGCTTGTGCGTGCGCCCCGCGCCCGAGGCGACGATGGAGCCAGGCGAGCCCCGCGAGCCCGTCCCAAAGGCCGGCGCGGTGAGGGCGGCGGGGATCGCCAGGCCGCTGCCACACGGCATCGATCCATGCGAGCGCCCGCTCGTCGGGTTCCCGGCCCACGAGCGATAGGGCGTAGATGGCGCCGGCGGCGCCGTGTGCGAGGCCCGTGCCGTCGTCCGCGAACTGCAACGGGTCGCCCGGCCACACCCGATCATCGCGCGAGAAGTCGGCGCTTGCGACAAGGTCGTCGGCGATGAGCTCCTGCAACTTGCGCACGGCGCGCGCGTCGTGGACATCCCACCGAGCCACGGCATCGTCGCGTGTGGTGTCGTCGGCGGCGACGCGCATGCGGGTGAGCGCGAGGTCGTGATGAACCGCCGCCGCCCAGGTCTCGTCGAGCGCGAACGTCTCCATCGCTGCCCGCACCAGGTCGTCGGCCTTGAACGGGTCAAGCGCAAGCAGAGACGTCAAGGGGTAGAAGACGAAGACCTTGATGCAGGCGAGACCGTACCGGTCGGCGTCTGCGCCACGGCGCCCGTCGGCTGCCATGAATGCCGGTGCGCCGATGACGGGGGCGACGGCATCGTCAAGCGGAGCTGCCATCTCGAGATCGAGGAGTGTCACACTCCCGTCCGCACCGATCATCACGTTGCCAGGATGCACGTCGCCGTGACTGAAGCCCGCCTCGTGCAGCCTCGTCACTGCATCATCGGCGCCGGCGGTGACCTCCAGCGCCCACTGGCGATACTCCGCATACTCCGCGGGAGTGCTCCGGGCATGCACGAGCGGATGCCGCGGCACGATCGCGCTCTGGAGCGACTGGCCTGCGATCCTCTCGAGCAGCAGGAATCGATGCCCGTGCAGTGAGAACGACCCGTGCACGCGCGAGACCGGCGTGCCTACCAGGGTGCGCAGCGTCTGCTCCTCATCCAAGAGCCGCCGCACCGCGTCGCGGCCGTCCGGCGTCATCCCGGTATCGGGCCGGCCCTCTTTGATCACGATGCGGGCGCCGGTGGCGGCATCCTCGGCGTCGTACACCCCGCCGGCGTTGGAGTGATGCAGGGCGCCGAGAACATGCGGGAATCCGGGCGGCGGCGCGTCGCTGCCCAACGCGTCGAGTTGCACCTGCAAGAAGTCGGGGAGCTCCACCCAGTCGGGCGGTGTGAACCCGGGCGAGCGCACGTCTTCGACGAGCCGTCCATCCGGATGCCGCAGGGCGGCGACCTCGAAGCCGTGCTCGCCGTTCGTCACCTGGTGCACGAAGGCGCCGTAGCGCACCGAGAGGGGGCCGCGTCGCCATCTCAGGTCTGACAGGACGTAGGGGCCGGGCAGTCCGCCGATCGCGGCGTCCAGTGTCTCGAGGGCCCGTTGCAGCTCGTCGATGTCGCGAGGATAGACCGTGATGAACTTGCCGGATGCCGACCGCTCGGCATCCTTGGAGTTCATTGCGAACAGTGCGCTGCGATGAACCAGATGCTTGAACGTCATGCGTTCGGCGTGGCAGTGGCGCGCGACGTGCTCGAGCACCTCCTGCGCCACGTCGAGCGTCGCGCTGGCATGGATCTTCCAGCCCTGCTCGGGTAGCGGTACGCCCGGGGGATACCACCCACGCCAGATGCCGTCGGTGTGGTCCGTCCAGTCGTGCCAGTCGAGATCGGGCGGCGGTGCGTATCGTTCTGCGTCGGGCACGTGCGCGCGGGCGGGGTCGTCGTAGAAATGCGTGTCGACGCGTGCGAAGCGGTGGTATATCGCCTCCACGGCTCGCCCCTTTCCCAGATCGCCGTCGGCCCCATGTTCGGCGTCGTGGCCAGTATGTCGAGGGAGCGACGCAACGTGCGGTGTCGTCACCGTGAATCCGAGGTGACGCACGCGCAACGCTCCCGGCGCTCTGTGGGCCTGAGTCGTGCGGAGGACACGTTCAGGCGCCTGCGCATCACCCATTCAGCCCGGCGTATCGCGGGCGTGCCTATTTTTCGGAATTCATCCGATCGGATGATGTTTCGGTCCGATCCAGGCCGTGACGCACAGCCCAAAGGGCAAGTTGCGTGCGGTCGGCGAGTTGCGTCCGCTTGAGCGCGCTGTGCAGTTGAGCCCGCACCGTGTTGATCGACACTCCGAGTCGCGCCGCGAGTGCCTCGTTGCTCGTATGCCCGCGGCTGAGCTCTCGTGCCACCGCAAGCTGCGCGGACGTGAGGATCGCGGGGGAGGCCGAGCCCATTGCGCTCTGCTCGCCGCGGCGAGTGAACTCCCGGATGACGGCGGGAGTCACGCGTGTGGAGACCAGCGCGGTCCCACTCGCGGCGGACCGGACGGCCTCGACCAGTTGAGTGGTGTCGTGGTTTTTCACGAGGTAGCCAACAGCTCCCGAATCGAGGGCTTCGATCACGAAGCGGTCAGCCTCGTGGCTGGTCACCACCACGACGGCGACGGGACGGTCCACGCCGGGGCCTGCGAGGGCGCGCGTCGCCTCCAGTCCACCGCCCCCGGGCATGTTCAGGTCCATGAGCACGACACTCGCTCGCTCGGACCGGGCAGCCATGACCGCATCGACGCCGTTGGATACTTCGCCGATGACAGCTATCCCGGGTGCGTGCTCCAGCCGGATGCGCACTCCCTTGCGGTACGCCCGGTTATCGTCGGCGATCAGAACCCGGATCTGCTTGACGGTCATGCCAGGCCCATCGCGGTCGTGTGGCGGCCGACATCGGTGAGAGGGATCGTCGACTGCACACGCCACCCGCCGGCCTCGGTGGGTGCGGCGTCGAGGACGCCCCCGAGCAGCGTCACACGTTCGCGTAGCCCGGTGAGCCCCCATCCGAGGCCGACCGCGTGCGAGTCGGACGTGGCGCCGCGAGCGGGGCCGTTCTCGACCACGATCTCGAGTTCGTCAGCGGTGGCCGTGACGATCACCTCGGCGGTCGAACCGGCGGCGTGCTTTGCCGCATTCGTCAGTGCCTCCTGTGCGATGCGGTACCCGGTTGTCGAGATCATTGCGGGCAGGGAGTCGAACACCCCGCTGGTGCGGAGGCTCACACGCAGGTCTCTTCGTTGCCAGAACGCGACGAGGTCTTCGATACGTCGCACGTCAGGCGTGGTGTCGGCGCGTGCTTGTCCGGTGGCGCGCAGTTCGTTGAGCGCCGAGACGAGACTGGCGGCAGCGAATCGGGCCTCCGTGCGCGCCTCGGCGAGGAGCGCGAGAGCGTCGGTCTCTGACTGCTCGGCGATGAAGGCCGCCGCCTCGGTTAGGGAGAGCAGACCGGTGATGTGTTGCGCGGCGACGTCGTGCAGTTCCTGGGTAATGCGAGCGCGTTCGGCCTCGCGGGCCTGCGTGAGGCGCTCTTCCTGATCGCGGCGCTCGGCGGCGGCGAGGGCTCGCAACTGTTCGACGCGCCGTGTCTGGGTTCCCCACCACAGACCCAGCACTGCCGCTGCGGCAAGGGAGGCCGCGAAGCCGACGACCTGCCCGAAGACGAAAGCGAGGATCGCTCCCGATGTCAGTCCGTACACCGAGGCCCAGCTCGCGAATGCGGCCGCGTCGGTAAGGATGAGCACCCCGAGGACGGGGACCGTAACCGGCGCCGCGTGCCGTGACCCCAAGAGGAACAGCGAGGCCACGACCGTGAGTTGCATGGGTGCAACCCACGAGGGTGCATTGATGACGAAGACGGCCGCCACGTAGACGGCCATCGTGGCGAGTGTGGCGAGAACCGGCCATCGGGTCGCCAGGAGGATTGCGGCGGCCTGTGCGGCGAAGAGCGCCACGAGGAGAAACACGGAGAACTCGAACGGGATCGAATTCGACCAGCTGTAGTTGCCGTCAATCAGCACCGCTATCGGGTTGACCATGCCCTGGACGAGCATCGTCGCAAAGAGCACCACAGCAAGCACCCAGGTTGCCCGGCGGGACGGCAGGATTCCTTGCCACGCTCCCCCCGGTGCGTCCTCGCCCCTCGTAAAGTTCTGCAGCACAGCAACGCCACGTGCAGCTGTCGCTTCGTCTGTCACGATCCCCATTCCCGACGATTCCTCTGCCCCGGTCGGTTCGCGCACATCCTCGCACCTTTCCTGCCGCCGAGCGCTGGACCTCATCCGGATGGACGAAATCTCACGCGAATCTCGGCGCGGCCCCGCTCACCGCATCCGCCGTGGCCAACTCGCGGATTTTCGGGTCTGCGAGGCGCACTGGGTGCGATCGAGCGAATGCTATGACTGCGTGAGAATCGCGGGCAACTGATGGTTCCCGTCGTTCATCCGCTGTTCGCTTCTTTGTCGGGATGCGTTCCCCGACGCCGCGGGACCGGTCCGTCGCGCCGGGGGCGTCTCGCGACGCAGACTTTCGGCGTCCGGTCGGTGGATCTCGCCGGACGCACAGAGCCCCAGGAGCGACTCCCGATGTCACTGCCCACGCGTGTCCACGACGATGAGCTGACGACCGAACCTTCGGCGACCGTGGTCGACACCGATCGACCGCGGTCGCTGAAGGCACGTCGCAGCCTGTCGGACGGGTTCTTCCGCTTCGGTGCTCACGGCGGCGGCGTCATCGTGCTCGCGATCATGACGCTGGTCGGCGTCTTCCTCGCCGTCCGCGGCGCGGAGGCGATCGCTGCGGCGGGCCCGTCGTTCCTCACAACCCAGGCGTGGGAGCCCAACAGCGGCAACTTCGGCATCGCCGCCGTGCTGTTCGGCACCGTTGTGATCGGCCTGATCGCCATCACCGTCGCCGTTCCCCTCGCGCTCGGCACGGCCACCTACATCTCCGAGTACGCGCCGGAAGGAATCCGCCGCTTTCTGGTCGGCATCGTTGATCTGATGGCCGCCATTCCGTCCGTTGTGTACGGCCTGTGGGGTCTGTTCTGGCTTCAGGGTTCCCTTGTGCCGGTCTCGCAGTGGATCAGCACCTACTTCGGCTGGATCCCGATCTTCGCGGTATCGGACTTTGACCCGAGCGATCCGTTGGCGACGCCGACGGTGTTCACGGCCTCCGCGTTCCTGGCCGGTCTCGTCGTGTCGATGATGGTCGCACCGATCGCGTCATCGATCATGCGCGAAGTGTTCTCGCAGGCACCCGTGGGCGAGCGTGAGGGCGCGTATGCGCTGGGCGCGTCGAAGTGGGGGATGATTCGGTCCGTTGTCTACCCGTTCGGTATGGGCGGAATCATCGGGGGAACGATGCTCGGGCTCGGCCGCGCGCTGGGCGAGACGATCGCCGTTTACCTCGTGATCTCGCCGATCTTCGTCATCAACTGGCAAGTGCTCTCGACGGGCACCAACTCAATCAGCTCTCTCATCGCGCTGCGCTACGGCGAGGCCACGCCGTTCGAGGTTTCGGCCCTGATGGCCGCCGGTCTCGTGCTCTTCGCGATCACGATGCTCGTGAATTTCTTGGCCGGCTACATCATCCAGCGCACCCGGTCGGGTTCGGCGAGTTAGGAACACGTGATGACGACGACCCCGACTCTGCCCGCAGAGCGTACCCACCGCCGGGTCCACCTTCCCGGGCGGCGCTCCCGAACTCACCTTCCTGGCCGAGACGGCCGCATTCACGACGCCCATCCTCAGGTGCAGCGCACGCTGTCGGGTGTTCGGCGCGAGGACGTACTGCGGCTGATCGGCGCGGCGGCGGCGGCACTGGCGGCAACGACGTGGCTCGTGACCCAGGTTCTTCCGATCCAGGGACCGTTGCCCTTTGTCGTGATCGCCTATGGGCTGTTTCTGCTGTTCTTCATCGTCCTGATCGCCTTCGACGACAATCGCGTCACGATCGTCGACCGGGTGTGGGCCGTCGTGATTCACTCGGCAGCGATCGTGCTGCTGCTGGCACTCGCGGTGGTCGTCGTATTCACGCTCTTCCGGGGCGCGGATGCCTTCCTTCACTGGAACTTCTGGGTGCAGGACCTCGCCGTCGCCGGTCCCCTCGACCCGCTCACGGTTGGCGGCGTCGCTCACGCGATGCTCGGGACGCTCATCATGATCTCGATCTCGCTCGCGATCGCCATTCCGCTCGGGTTGCTGTGCGCGGTCTTCCTCGCGGAGTTCCCGTCACCGTTCGCGCGTGTCGTGCGCACCGTGACCGAAGCGATGACGGCGCTGCCGTCGATCATCTGTGGCCTGTTCATCTATGCGACCTACATCCTGATCTTCGGTCTCGGAAAGTCGGGCTTCGCTGCGAGCCTGGCGATCACGATCATGATCCTGCCGATCATCATCCGATCAGCAGACGTGGTGCTGCGGCTCGTGCCGTCGACCCTCAAGGAGGCGTCGCTGGCGATGGGGGCCAGCCAGTGGCGGACGATCTGGCACGTCGTTCTGCCCACGAGCAAGTCGGGCCTCATGACGGCGATCGTGCTGGGGACGGCACGCGGCATCGGCGAGACGAGCCCCGTGCTGCTGACCGCTGGCTACACGACCTTCTTCAACGCCAACCCGTTCTCCGGACCGATGGTGTCTCTGCCACTGGCGACCTTCACCCTGGTGAAGAGCCCGCAGCCCGATCAGATCGCGCGCGGCTTCGGTGCAGCTGCCGTGCTCATGGTGCTCGTTTTCGTTCTGTTCTTCCTTGCCAGGTTGCTCGGTGGGCGAGGTGCCGGGGTGCAGTCGCGCCGGGGGTACGCGCGTGCCCGGGCGGCGTCGCAGCGGGATGCTGCGCGGTTCGCTGCGCGCGGAGACGGGGCGGTTCTTGCCCAGCCTGTCGGGGGCCGAGCTGCCGTGACCGAGGGAGGCATGCGATGACCCGTCGGTGGAGTGCACTTCGTGTCGCCGTCGCGCTGCTGGGAACGGCCCTCGTAACCATCGCGGGCGTGCAGGTCGCCGTCCCCGCCACTGCCGCGCCGGTCGCGGCGGGCCCGGTTCCTGCCGCGTTCGATGACCTGCACGTACCGATCGTCGGCTCGGGGTCGAGCTGGTCGGGAAACATGATCGCGCAGTGGGTCAGCAACGTGCGTGGCAACTACAACTGGACGGTCAACTACAGCTCGCAGGGTTCCACGGTCGGGCGCAACGAGTTCGCGAACGGCGTCACGCAGTTCGGTGGCACCGACATCCCCTATGCGATCGCCGACTCGAACGAGATCGAGTCTCTGCCGAACCGGGCGTTCGCGTACATGCCGATCGTCGCGGGTGGTACGGCGCTGATGTACAACCTCGTGATCGCGGGCAACCGTGTGACGAATCTGCGTCTGTCGGGGGACTCGATCGCAAAGATTTTCACGGGCGAGATTACGCAGTGGAACGATCCGCAGATCGCCGCAGAGAACCCGGCGCTCTCGCTTCCCGCGATCCCGGTCATTCCGGTGGTGCGCTCGGACGGCGCGGGCGAGACGGCGCAGTTCAGCCTGTGGATGCGGCAGGAGCACACGGCGGTGTGGGATGCCTACTGCGGCAAGGTCGGGAGGCCCTACGTCAACGGGCACTGCGGTGTGACGAGCAACTACCCCACGGTGCCGGGCTCACGCTTCATCGCGCAGAGCGGGGCGAACGGTGTCGCATCGTACACGGCATCGAAAGAAGCGGTGGGCGCGATCACCATCGTGCAGTACTCCTACGCGTTGAACCTCAAGTTCCCGGTCGCGAAAATGCTCAACGCCGCTGGTTACTACACCGAGCCGACAGCGCAGAACGTCGCGGTCGCGCTGCTGCAGGCTCAGATCAATTACGACGAAAGCTCGATCAACTATCTGACACAGGACCTGAGCGGCGTCTACGTCGCGTCTGATCCGCGCGTCTACCCCCTCTCGAGCTACAGCTACGTCATTTTGCCGGTGGCTCCGACGGACGGGTCACAGCCGGTCGGGCTGACGAAAGACCAGGCGGTCACGCTCGCCGATTTCTCGGCCTACTTCCTCTGTGAAGGCCAGCAGATCGCCGACATCTCGGGCTACTCGCCGCTGCCGATCAACCTCGTGTCTGCCGGGCAACGACAGATCCAGAAGATTCCCGGTGGAAACCCGATCATCAAGGGCACGACAGACTGCAACAATCCGACGTTCGATCCGACTGACACGAGCCCGCAGTCGAACAAGCTCGCGAGAACGGCTCCTTACCCGCCCGAGTGCGACAAGGCCGGTCCGCAGCAGTGTCTGACGGGCACGGGCGGCGCGCAGGATGTCGCGACGGCAGCTTCCGGCGGGAACGCCACGAATCCCGGCGCGGATGCCGCGAACGCGGCTGACGCGAGCGCTGTCGACGCCGCAACCTCGGCTGGTTCTGCCGCAGCCGCGGGCGGAAGCGTCGTTGTCGACGCGGCGCCGGTCGTGCTCAGCGCCCTCCCGCAGACACTTCCACCGGCCACGATCGGGGTGCTCGCGCCGCTGACACTCGCCGCCGCGGGAGCGGGGCTCATTCTGGCCGCAGTGCTCCCACCGGTGCTCGGTCGGCGTCGCAGAGCGACGGTGCTGGTCACGCCCACGCGGGGCTCACCGCGGTCACCTCGAGGAGGCACACGATGAGACGGACGGATGACCGGGGACGTGCTGTGCGTCGTGCAGCGCTCGTGGCAGTGGTGATCGGTGTCGTCGGGGTGCTCGTGGCGGGCGCGCCGGCGGTCGCGGCGGCAGGCGACACCGACACCGAGACGGACTCGTCGATCACGGTGGCGTGGGCGGGCGGTAACGATCCGGCGGTGCAGCAGTATCAGCCTGACCACACGCTCTTGTCGGATGGCGCGGGCGGGGACGGCGGGTCGGGGCACTGGGACGACTTCAAAGACCTCACCCTCACGGTGTCTAAGACGAGCGGGCTGGTGGACGAGGTCGTAACCGTGACTGCCCAGGGAATGAGCCCGACGCGGATCCGCAGCGGAAGCAACGGCGACAACGCGAAGAGCAACTTTCTGCAGCTGATGCAATGCTGGGGCGACCCGACCGCGGCGGATTTCGCGAAGAATTGCCAGTTCGGCGCGTGGGCTCCGACCACCGGTGACCTGACGTCGAGTACAGCGGCAGGTCGCGTTGTGCTCCAGGACGTGGGAGGACGGGGCGACTTTTCTGCCAACGGCGCGCTCCCGTTTCGTGCGGTGACGGGGGCCGAAAGCAAGCCCCAGCACTTCTCCCTACCGGGCACCGGCTCGATCGATATCGACGGTACTGCCGACTTCTATTCGGCGAGTTCGTCGAACGAGCAGTTCTATGTGCCGATCACGGCGGATGGCTCGGCGCGCACGGCGTTTCAGGTGCAGTCTGCGCTGACGCAGCCGTACCTGGGGTGTGGCGATCCGAAACGTGGCGCGGAGCGGTGCTGGCTGGTCGCGGTGCCGCGCGGCATCCACTCGGGCGAGTTGGCACCCGACGACACCGGAACGTTGGCCTGTATCTCCTTTGGTAAACCGTGGGGGCAGGAGACGTACGCGCAGGTCGGGTCGCCGGTCAGCCCGGACTGCTCGTATTGGAACGACCGGATCGTGGTGCCGCTGGATTTTCGTGACGTGTCGGGCGGGTGCGGGGCGGCGTCCGGGTCGATCCAGTTCCAGGGCACCGAGTTGTTCGCCGCGGCGATGCGGTCGTGGCAGTCGGCACTGTGCGCGGGTGGCGGAAGCACGTACACGATGAGCAGCGGTAACTCGCCCGACTTGATGCGCGCACAACTGCTATCGGGGCAATCGCCGCTGGTCGTGGTCAACCGTCCGTTGACGGCCGACGACATCGGCGCGACACCGACCGCCGCGCTCGAGGGCGCCAGCATGACCTACGCGCCACTGGCGAACACGGGCCTCGCGATCGGCTATGTCGCCAGCACGACCGACGCCGAGTACCGGGACCTGCGCCTGACCCCCCGGCTCCTGGCGAAACTCATGACCCAGTCCTACCGTGACGATCTCCCTTACCTCGACGGCGGGCTCAAGGAGAATCAGCCGGCGTACCGTGCGGGCAGGCCGGTTGGCATCATGGACGATCCTGAGTGGGCTGCTCTCGGTAACCCTTCCCCGAGAACGTTCGGCCCGGCGGCCACGCTGTCTCCTTTCGTGATTGTCGGCCCGCAGGGCGATGACGCGTTCCGCCTGCTGTGGCAGTACGTGCAGTCCGATGCCGACGCGGTGGCCTTCCTGCGCGGCGAGCCCGACCCGTGGGGCTTGACAGTCAACCCGTCGTATCTGCCGGCGGGCTCCGCGGGCGTGAACGGCGCGGGGGTGGACGTCGATCTGTCGCAGGTTCCGCGTGACGCGCTCACCCCGCTGGATCCCACCACGGTCACCGACCCCACCGGTGCGGGCAAGACGATCGACTCGGTGGGGTTCAAACCGAACTCGGGGACCTTCGCAGAGAACGCCGCGCGAGTATTCAGGGCGGACCCGCGCATCACCAACATCTACGATGAGAAGGCTTACATCAGCCCTACCGAGCAGGGCAAGTGGGTGAAGCAGCCCGCCATGGCGCCCGGTGTCTTCCAGGGTCGTTTCACGCTCGGCCCGGTGACTGCCGCGGATGCGGGCCGGTACCAGCTTGCGCAGATGAAGCTCGCGACGCCGCTTTCGATGCGGACGGGGAAAGACGATGTCGCCTCGGCGCGCTCATTTGTCGCACCCACTGACGAGTCGATGACGGCGGCGGTGCAGGCGATGACCCCCGATCCCGACACGGGCACGGCTTCCCTCGACCTGGGGTCGTTGCCGCAGGATGCCTACCCGTTGACTCTGACCCTGTATGGGGCTGTCAACACGACTGCCGCGGGTCTGGACGCCACGACCCGTGAACGCATCGCTCACGTGTTCGATTACGCCGTCGCAGACGGCAATGTTCGTGGTGCCGAGGCGGGCGCGCTGCCGGACGGGTATGTTCCTCTCACCGAGGCGCAGAAGACGCAGACTCGCGCCGCGGCCGAAACCGTCCGGTATATGCCTCCGGTGTCGACTCCGGCTGCCACTGACGCTGCCGCCTCCGCCTCCCAGACCGGTCAGGCCGCCGCGGGCAACGCGACGGCCTCGCTGCCGCCGTCGGCGACGACCCAGACCGCGACAGTCGCCGCCGAAGCTGCCCCCACGGCCGCACCGCCTTCTAGCCCGGCACAGGTCGCGCTCGGCGGATCTCTGCTCGCCGGGGTTGCCGGGGCCGCGGTTGCGCCTTTCCTCCTTCGCCGCCGGGGGCTGAGCTGATGACGGCTTCCCCGCGGTTTACAGACACTCGATCGGCCACTGTTCCCGAGCCGAAACGAGGAAGCCCCCCGTCGGGCATGCGAAAACACGACGAGGGGCAGGGCCCAGCCGGGCAACCCATAAGCGGGAACGATAGCAAGGAGAAAACTCTCATGCAAATCACCTCGAAGTGGCGCCGTGGCGTCATTGCGGCGGCTGCGGCGGTTGCCGTTGCCGGTACCTCGTTCGGTCTGGCTGCTCCGGCGATGGCCGACCCGATCGGCTCGCCGGTCTACCGTGACCTCGCTGGCGGCGGTTCCGACACCATCCAGGACGTCATGAACGGTCTCGGTGCTGTCGTTACCGACGGCTCTGGCACGCTCTTGATCGGGTCGTACGACGCGACCGGTTCAGCAACGATCAAGACCAAGTCGACCGGCGCGACCTTCACGCGCCCCGACGGGTCGGGTGACGGCTTCACCGCGTTCAAGGCCGCGAAGACGAGCACCGCGTACAAGGGCACCACGCTCAGCCCGACCGATCTGCAGTTCTCGCGGTCATCGAGCGGACCGAGCAACACGACGCCGACGGGTACGTATGTGTACGTTCCGCTTGCGCTGGACGCGGTGGATTACGCGACGGCGCCCTCGACGGCTGTTCCCGGTGACATCCCGCTGGGGACGTCGGTGGGTGAGCTCTCGAGCGACGGCGTGACCCTCGCGCTGACGCTGAAGAACATCTACAGCCGTAGCGCGACGACGACGCTGAAGGACGCCGCCGGTGTGACCCACACGGTGGGTGCGCAGGGGTCCGGTGCCGACATCATCCCGTTCATCCCGCAGGCGGGCTCGGGCACGCGCTCGTTCTGGCAGAGCCAGATGGGCGGCGCCTTCGGTTCGATCGCGAGTGCAACTTTCACCTACACCACGAACGCGACCGACTGCGCGACCAACCCGACCGTTGCCGGTGTGGCCCCGTCGTTCAACTCGTCGACCAACGTGTGCACGGTGGGTGTGCAGGAGCACAACGGCACGGTGACGGCGAAGGTCACGAACGCGATCGTGCCGTTCTCGATCGCCCAGTGGGTTGCGCAGAGCAACAGCTCATCGATCGCGTCGGACTACGGCATCACGGTCACCGACCGTCGTAACAGTGCGGTGCTGGGCAAGGTCAACGGCGTCAACCCGACCGTGGGTTCCCCCGCGGTGCTCAACACCGGGTTCCCGATCGTGCGACCGGTGTTCAACATCGTGAAGTACGACGAGCTGTCCACCAACGCGAACCTCGCCGCGGTGTTCCAGGGTGCGTCCGCGAAGGCGTACACCGCCCTGAACCCGGTCACCTTGGGCTCGCTGGTCATCGAAGACTTCGGTTTCGGTGACATCACCGGCGGCGTGAACATCAACGGCGTTACTTACACCGCCGGCGACACCACGTCGGCGTACCTCCGCACCAACGGCTGATCCAACACGCGTGGGGTCGGCAGCCACGGCCGCCGACCCCACGTCCCGGAGCCCTCCGGGACGTCCGGTCGAGATCACCCGAACTCGACCGTCAACCCCCAAAAGAAGGAATGCCCTACCGATGAACGCTCATCTGCACCGGGGGCGCGCGGCAGTCGTCGCGGCTCTCTCCCTCGCCCTGATCGGCGGCGCGACCATCCCCGCATACGCTGACGACCCCGTTACGTATGACGAGACCACAGACAACAGCGGGTTCGCCTACCACCTCAACCCCGCCAACGAGATCAATGGCGGCGACTACACCGTCACCTGGAACCCCACCGAGCGCACTGATGACGGCGCGACAAGCGGCAGCCCCGCGGGCAAGTATGGTCCGGCTGGCATCACCACCAGTACGGGATGCCCCGAGGGTTACCGGGCGTCGTCGCGCAGCTACATCGTCACTCCGGACGGACTCGAGACGCTCGGGGCTCTGCAGCGGACTCAGGCGACGTCCCCGGTCTTCGGGTTGCAGGGGGGTGCAATGACGCTGTCGAGCACGAGGGCGTCGTCCTGGGGTGCTATGACCGAGGCGACGAATCCGAACGGGGTCAACGCCTTCGTCATCACGTGCGACCCGCCGATCAACGGAGGATACCCCGGAAACGTCAAGCCCATCGGCAACGCCAAGTACTTCGTCACGTTCTTCTCGATGGACTGGGCAACCAACCACTGGGAGGTGACGACTGACCCGCGCGCGGTGACCAAGACTGCGACGACCACAGAGCTGGCATCCTCGAACGTCACCCAGACATCCGCCACCCTCACCGCGACGGTTGCGCCGGGTGACGCGACCGGTACCGTGCAGTTCAAGCAGGCAGGCGCCGCGATCGGTTCGCCGGTCACGGTCTCGGGCGGCACGGCGAGCTACTCCGTGTCGGGACTCACGGCGGGTACGACCTACGCGTTCACTGCCGAGTACTCGGGTGACGCGACGTATGCCGCGTCGACCGGTTCGGTCAGCGTGACGACCGAGGCGATCCCGGTGCAAGACAGCTCGGACTCGAGCGTCGGGGTCACGGTTCCCACCGCTACCACGCCGGCCCCGACGGGTCTGAAGATGAGCGCCAAGCCGTCGGCTGTCACCCTCACCGGCCCCACCACCCGCACCGCGGGTGAGGTGTGGACGGCAACCGGTGAGCTCGGCACCGTCACCGTGAACGATGACCGCCAGAGCGCGAGCACCCCGTGGACCCTCAACGGGCGCATCAGCAAGCTCACCAGCGGCTCGAACGAGATCGCGGCCAGCAACGTCGGGTGGAAGCCCGCGAAGGTGGGCGACGGTAACGGCACGGCGGGCGCTGAGGTCGCTGCGAGCGTAGACGGCGGCCTGGGCTCTGACAAGCCGCTGGCCACCGGAACCGGGTCGGCAACGGCGAACGTCACCACCTCGGTCGGAGCGACCATCACGCTCAACACCCCGGCCGACGCCCCTGCCGGCGACTACACCGCAACCCTCACCCTGACGCTCATCTGAGCATCCCTCACTGGGTGGCCCGTCGCGCTCGGGGGC
>NZ_JASBSF010000276.1 GCF_030149085.1 Microbacterium sp.
GGCCACCCAGGAAGACCCGTGGCAGGTGTTCGCCCGCACCCACGCGATCGGCCAGATCGCACCGGGTAAGGTCACCAAGCTCGTTCCGTTCGGTGCGTTCGTTCGCGTCGCAGACGGCATCGAGGGCCTCGTGCACATCTCGGAGCTCTCGGGCAAGCACGTCGAGCTCGCCGAGCAGGTCGTGTCGGTCGGCGAAGAGGTGTTCGTCAAGGTCATCGACATCGACCTCGAGCGTCGCCGCATCTCGCTCTCGCTGAAGCAGGCCAACGAGTCCATCGACCCCTTCGGTGTCGAGTTCGACCCGGCCCTCTACGGCATGGTCACGGAGTACGACGAGAACGGGGAGTACAAGTACCCCGAGGGCTTCGACCCCGAGACCAACCAGTGGAAGGAAGGCTTCGACGAGCAGCGCGAGAAGTGGGAGCAGGAATACGCTGCAGCCCAGGCTCGCTGGGAAGCCCACAAGGCTACGGTTGCCAAGGCCGCCGAGGCCGAGGCCGCCAAGGAAGCCGACGACAGCTACAGCGGCTCGTCCGCATCGGGCTCCGGCTCGTACTCGAGCGAAGGCCCCGTGGGCACGCTCGCGGATGACGAGGCACTCGCGGCCCTCCGCGAGAAGCTCTCGGGCCGCTAAGACCCGGCACCACCCGCGTCACAGCCGGTAGCACCACACAGCAACGAAAGGCCGGGATCCCTACGGGGGTCCCGGCCTTTCAGCGTGCCCGGGGCCGGGGCGCTGTGCCACACTGGGCGCATGCATCGGGGGATCGCAGTACTTGCTGTTGGGTTCGTTGGCGTGCTCTGGCTCGCCGGATGCACCGATGCGGCGCCGGAGCCGACGAACTCACCGCGCACCTACACGTACAGCATCTTCGACAGTGGTGCCGAAGACATCGACACGCTGCCCGACGCCGCGAGTGACCTGTTTGCGGATCTCACGCAGAGCATGTCGCGGTACGCCGGCGACGACAACGGCACGCAAGTGTGGGCCGTGCGCGGGATCGGAACCGAGGGGCCCCAGTACTGTCTCGTGTTGGTCGCCTACGACATGGCGTCGACCGGATGCGCATCTCGGGGTGGTGTCGGTGTGAGTAGAGGAACCCCTGCCACGTACCAGCTTGTTCCTGACGGCGACCCTGCGCCCGACGGAGGCGTCAAGCTCGCCGAGAACGTCTACGTCGTGCGGTGAGCCGCATGGTGTCGTGCGGGGCGCTTTGAGCCGATGAGCCGGCGTATTACGCTTGCTTTTGTCGGCGTAATACGGGGTGTGAGATGAAGCTGAATGCCAAGGGGCAGGTGACTATCCCAGCCGAACTGCGCCACAAACACGGTTTCGCAACCGGCGACGAGGTCGAAGTCATCGATGACGGGGGAGTTCTGCGGATCATCCATCGCGACGATCTGACTCCCGGTCAGCGCGCGGTGCTGCGCATACGTGGCGCAGCTGGCCCGGGACCATCCACCGACGAGATCCTCGCGCTGACTCGTGACAGCTGAGCGATCGACGCTCGTCGACACGAACGTCTTGCTCGACGTTCTCACCGATGATCCCCGATGGGGTGCGTGGTCGAGCGACGCCCTGGCCGCGGCGATAGACCGCGGCCCCATCCTGATCAACCAACTGATCTTCGCCGAGCTGTCGGTGAGATTCGCAGCGGCATCCGATGTCGACGCAGCGCTTGCGCCGCTCGCGCTGACCAGAGAAAGCATCCCCTTCGACGCGGGGTTCCCGGCAGCGCAGGCTTTCGCCCGTTACCGACAGCGGGGCGGGTCGCGCTCGGCGGTTCTGCCGGACTTCTACATCGGCGCCCACGCGCTTGTGCGCGGTCACACGCTACTTACCCGTGATGCTCGCAGATATCGCACGTCGTTCCCGGGGCTTGAACTGATCGCTCCGCCTACTCCATCCAGCGAAGAGTGAGCCGGCTCACCGGTCGACGTCACTGAACTGCTGCGTGCCGAGCACCGCGAGCAGGCGCAGGCGGCTGTCGGCATCCGTGCCCGGGGGAGCCGTCAGCACGACGAGGGTCTGCGAGGCATCCTCGGTGAACAGGGCCTGGCAGTCGACCTCGATCGGCCCGATCTCGGGATGGATGACGACCTTGTGGTCTTCGAACCGGCGCCCGACCCGCTGGCTTGGCCACAGCTCGGCGAACTCCGCGCTCTGGGCCTCCAACGCCCGGGCGATCTCGCCAGCTCGCGAACGCGGACCCATCGCCCCATACGCCGCCCGCAGCGACGAGACCAGCGCGAGCGACTGGCGGGCGTGATCGCTCTCGGGGTAGACCGTGCGGGCGGTGTCGGGGTGGGCGAACCAGCGGTAGATGCCACTGCGCTCGAGCCCCGTAAACACCGACGCGTCGCCGAACAGCGCCCGGCCCGGCGCATTCTGCACGAGCGTCTCATCGAGGGCGGTGAGGATGAACGCGGGCACGTCGGTGAGCCGATCCATCATGCGGAGGAGGCCCGGTGACACGAAGTCGCTCGCGGCGCGGTCGGGCGCGCTGTGCCCGGCGACGCGGAAGAGGTAGTCGCGCTCCTCGGCGTTCAGACGCAGCGCCCGGCCGAGCGAAGTGAGCATCTGCGTGCTTGGCTGTGGTCCGCGGCGCTGCTCGAGACGCGTGTAGTAGTCGGTCGACATCGCCGCCAGCTGCGCGACCTCCTCGCGTCGGAGCCCCTGCGTGCGGCGGCGCGCCCCGGCTGAGAGGCCGACATCCTGCGGCTGGAGTGCGGAGCGGTGATGCACGAGAAACTCGGCGAGCGCGTCACGGTCCATCCCGCCAGTATGCGCGGCTGTCGGCATCCGTTCCAGGGACCGCGAATCCCTGGACATCCGCTCTCTGCCGCGGCCTCGCACCCCGGCGCACGGTGGAGACATGAACATCACCGGAAACACCATCTTCATTCCCGGGGCCACGAGCGGCATCGGGCTCGCTCTCGCCCTTCGGCTGCAGGAGCGCGGCAACACCGTGATCGTCGGCGGGCGTCGGACGGCGCTGCTCGACGAGATCCGCGACGCGCACCCCGGCATCGACACGGTGCAGATCGATACGGCGGATGCTGACAGCATCCGTTCTGCCGCCGCTACCGTGCTCGAGAACCACCCCGACCTGAACGTCCTGATCACGATGGCCGGCATCATGCGGGCCGAGGATTGGACCCGTGCGGACGGATTCCTGCCGACCGCCGAAGAGATCATCACGACAAACGTGCTCGGGCCGATCCGGCTCATCGCGGCGTTGATCGAACACCTGCAGACCCGGCCGGATGCCACGATCATGACTGTCTCGTCGGGACTTGCGCACGCGCCGCTGCGGGTCACACCGAGCTACAACGCGTCGAAGGCGGCGATCCACATGCTCAGCGAGACGCTACGGCTACAGCTCGCCGGAACGTCGGTATCTGTGCTGGAGCTCGTGCCGCCGGCGGTGCAGACCGAGCTCATGCCCGGACACGAGGCCAACCCGAACGCGCTGCCGCTCGCCGACTTCATCGACGAGGTCATGACCCTCCTCGAGACGCAGCCCGAGGCATCCGAGATTCTCGTCGAGCGTGTGAAGTTCCTGCGCTACGGCGAGGCGCGCGGCGACTACCTGCAGGTCGTGGCGGCGTTGAACACCTCCGACCCGCACGCCGCGGGGGAGTAGCGCCGGCAACGGTGTGGCTAACTCCTGCAGATCGGTGGCCGTGGGGCTAGATTCCGGCTCAACGGGCCGCTCGCGGCGGATCTTTCAGGAGTTAGCCACGGCCCCGACGGGCTACCGGGTGCCCGCGCGGGCGAGAACGCCCAGCAACTGAAGCTTTTCGGCGCTCTCACTCCCGGGGACGGCCGTGTAGACGAGCAGACTGTGCGAGGTTTCGGCATCCGTCAGCACTTGGCAGGTCAGCTCCAGCAGCCCGACCTCGGGATGGACATACCGCTTGAGCTCCCGGGGACGGATGCCGATCTCATGCCGATCCCAGTACTCGCGGAACTCCGCGCTTTCGGCCAGCAGCAGCTCGACGTATCGCGCAGCGCGCGAGGTCGGCCCGCGCTGCGCGGCGATCGTCCGCAGGCCCGCGGCATACATGCGGGAGTAGAACTCGTGGTCCTCGGGCAGATGGATGCTGCGAGCATCTGGATCCGTGAACCAGCGGTATCCGATGCTGCGCGCGGGGCCGATGAAGCGCGTGAGGTCTCCGACCAGCGCCACGCCGTGCGGGGTCTGCCGCAGCGTTTCGCCGAGCTCGGTCACGACCTCGGCGGGGGTGTCGGTGAGGCGGTCGAGGATGCGCAGCATCCCGGGACTGACGTGCTCGGACGCCGCACCCCGCTCGGGCGGACGATGCCCGGCGAGGCGGAACAGGTGATCGCGCTCGTCGATCGTTAGGTGCAGACCCTGCGCGATCGCGGCGACCATCTGCTCCGACGGCTGCGGGCCTTTCTCGCGCTCGAGCCGGGAGTAGTAGTCGGCCGACATGTGGCACAGGGCCGCAACCTCCTCGCGGCGCAAGCCGCTCGTGCGCCGGCGAGCACCCCGGAAGAGCCCGACATCCTCGGGCTGTAGCGCCTCGCGGCGGGTGCGCAGAAAGTGCGCGAGCGCGGCTCGATCGATCATGTAGGCATCCTCTCCCGAATCGTCTCGCGCAGCCTCGGATCGTCAGGCCGTGGCTACGGTTCGCCCGGCGACGGATGCTGAAGCCATCCCTCCGACGGAAGAAGAATCGACATGCTTCGCACCTACGACCTGCCCCTACCCGACCTCACCGGACGCCGCGCCGTCGTCACTGGCGGTAGCGACGGGATCGGCCTCGTGATCGCCCGATCGCTCGCCGGTGCCGGTGCCGAGGTCGTGCTTCCCGTGCGCAATCGCACGAAGGGCGAGGCGGCGGTCGCGACGATCCGCGCTGCGCACCCCGGCGCCCAGGTGTCGCTGCGCGACCTCGACCTCTCGTCGCTCGCGTCGGTCGCTGCCCTGGGCGAGACCCTCGTCGCCGAGGCCGCCCCGATCCACCTGCTCGTCAACAACGCCGGCATCATGCGGCCGCCCGCGAGGCAGACGACCGCCGACGGGTTCGAGATGCAGTTCGGCACGAATCATCTCGCACACGTCGCGCTGACGGCGCACCTCCTGCCGCTCCTGCGAGCGGG
>NZ_JASBSF010000277.1 GCF_030149085.1 Microbacterium sp.
GCGCGACAGGAGACCGGGCTGTTCTTGCTCGAGGGACCGCAAGCGGTTCGCGAGGCGCTGACCTATCGATCTGATGCTCTCGTGGAGCTCTACGCGACTCCCGGCGCCCTGGATCGGCACAGCGACATCCGGGACACTGCCCGCGTCGCGGGGCTGGACGTGGAGCTGGCAAGCGATGCCGTCCTGGATGCCATGGCCGACACGGTGACACCACAGGGGCTCGTCGCGGTCGCGCGTCAGACCCCCTCGAGCGTAGCTGAGGTATTCGCCGCCCACCCGCGGTTGGTCGCGATCTGCGAGCAGGTGCGTGACCCGGGAAACCTGGGGACGATCATCCGCGCAGCCGACGCGGCGGGCGCCGACGCCGTGATCCTCACAGGCAAGTCGGTCGACCTGTACAACCCGAAAGTGGTCCGTTCCACGACCGGCTCGCTCTTCCACCTCCCGATCGCCGTGGGGGTGGACCTGCCGGAGGCTGTCGAACAGGCGCATGCCGCTGGCATCCGGGTGGTGGCCGCTGACGTGGACGGGACCGACTTCCTGGCATCCCGGGACCTTCTCGCGGAGCCCACCGCGTGGCTGTTCGGCAACGAAGCGCGCGGGCTCGAAGAGGATGCCCTCTCGCACGCGGACCTCTCGTTGCGGCTTCCCATCTACGGCAAGGCCGAGTCCCTCAATCTTGCGACGGCGGCGAGTGTCTGTCTCTACGAGACCGCGTTCGCCCAGCGCAGCGCGCTCGCCTGAGCTGCGTTTCGGCCGGTGCTGCCGAGAGTGTCAGGCGGGAGGCGGTGGTGAAAGGGACTCCCTGAGGTCTGAGGGTGCGGCGGGTCCTGGATGGGGAGACCGAGGCGCCGAGGCCATCCTGTTTGTCGACCTGGCAGAAGAGAGGCGGCGCTCTCGTGCCTCGGTAGACTCGACTCTCGTGTCCGACGCCCCACAGATCACCCCCGAGACCGTCGCCGCGGCGGCAGATGCGGCACGCGCCGCGATCGCCGCTGCCACCGATTCGGCATCCCTCAAGCAGGCCCGAGCCGCGCACGTCGGCGAGGGTTCGCCACTGGCCCGCTTGAACGCGTCGCTGCGTGATGTCGCTCCGGAGCGCAAGGCCGAGTTCGGCAAGCTCATCGGGCAAGCGCGCGCTCAGGTGACGCAGGCGCTCGCCGCCCGGGAGGCCGAGCTCGAGGCCGCGGAACTCGCGGCACGTCTGGATGCCGAAGCGATCGACATCACCGCGTTGCCGACGCGTGCGCGGGTCGGTGCCCGGCATCCGCTCACGCTCCTGCAAGAGGAGATTTCGGACATCTTCGTCGGCATGGGCTGGGAGGTTGCCGAAGGCCCTGAGCTCGAGCACGAGTGGTTCAATTTCGACGCCCTCAACTTCGACGTCGATCACCCCGCGCGGCAGATGCAGGACACCTTCTTCGTCGACCCGATCGATCGGCACCTCGTGATGCGCACGCACACGAGCCCCGTGCAGGTACGCTCCATGCTCGATCGTGAGCTTCCGGTGTACGTCGTGTGCCCCGGGCGGGTGTATCGCACCGACGAGTTCGACGCGACGCACCTTCCCGTCTTCTCGCAGGTCGAAGGCCTCGTGATCGACAAGGGCATCACGATGGCGCACCTGAAGGGCACGCTCGACCACTTCGCGCGCGTCCTGTTCGGTCCCGAGGCGAAGACCCGTCTGCGCACGAACTACTTCCCGTTCACCGAGCCGAGCGCCGAGCTCGATCTTTGGCATCCCACCTTCAAGGGCGGTGCGCGCTGGATCGAGTGGGGCGGTTGCGGCATGGTCAACCCGAATGTGCTGCGCGCGGCGGGCATCGATCCCGAGGAGTACTCCGGGTTCGCGTTCGGGATGGGGATCGAGCGCACGCTGATGTTCCGCAGCGATGTGAAAGACATGCGTGACATGGCCGAGGGCGATGTGCGATTCAGCGAGCAGTTCGGGATGGTGGTGTGATGCGCGTTCCGCTGTCGTGGCTGCGTGAGTTTGTCGAGGTTCCCGCTGAGGCAACCCCCGAAGATGTGCTCGCCGCCCTGGTGTCGGTCGGCTTCGAAGAAGAGGACATTCACCGCTTCGAGCTCTCGGGCCCGATCGTGGTGGGCGAAGTTCTCGAGTTCACCGAGGAGCCGCAGTCCAACGGCAAGACGATCCGGTGGTGCCAGGTGCGCGTTGCCGAGGGAGAGGGCACGGATGACGCGCCCGCCGTCCGCGGCATCGTCTGCGGTGCGAGCAACTTCTTCGCCGGCGACAAGGTCGTTGTCACCCTGCCCGGTGCCGTGCTGCCCGGGCCCTTCCCGATCGCCGCGCGCAAGACCTATGGACATGTCTCCGACGGCATGATCGCGTCGGCCAAGGAGCTGGGGCTCGGTCAGGACCACTCGGGAATCCTGCGCCTCGTGGAACTCGGCATCGACGCTCCGGTGGGCTCCGATGCGATCGCCCTGTTGGGCCTCGACGATGAGGCAGTCGAGATCAACGTGACCCCCGACCGCGGGTATGCGCTCTCGATCCGGGGCGTGGCGCGGGAATACTCCCATGCCACAGGTGCGGCCTTCCGCGACCCCGCCGTCCGCCCGTGGGACGAAGTAGACCCCGGCGAGGGGTTCTCGATCGTCGTTGACGATGCGAACCCCATCCGGGGTCAGGTGGGTGCCTCCGAGTTCGTTGCGCGACTGGTGCGTGACGTGGATGCCTCCAAGCCCACCCCGCCCTGGATGATCACCCGGCTAACCCTTGCCGGCGTACGACCGCTCGGCATCCTGATCGACATCACCAACTATGTGATGCTCGAGCTCGGTAACCCCATTCACGGGTACGACTACGACGCCCTCCAGGGCGGGATCACCGTTCGTCGCGCTCAGGCCGGCGAGAAGCTCGAGACCCTCGACGGGCAGGTGCGCACGCTGGATGCCGAGGACCTCCTCATCACCGATGAGTCTGGTCCGATCGGTCTTGCCGGAGTGATGGGCGGGGCTACGACAGAGATGGGACCCACGACCCGTACCGTGCTCATCGAGGCAGCCCGCTTCGACCCGGTGTCTATCGCGCGGACGGCGCGCCGACACAAGCTGCCCTCGGAAGCGTCGCGGCGCTTCGAGCGCGGCGTGGACCCGGCCCTCCCGTTCGTCGCAGCCCGCCGCGTCGCCGACCTCATGGTGGAGCTGGCCGGGGGAACGCTCGACACCTCATTCGGTGGCGCCCTGCGCTCTGGCCACGAACAGGCGGCGATCGAACTGCCGCGTGGCTTCGTCTCGGGTCTGATCGGAGTCGACTACACGCCTGACCAGATCGTCGAGGCGCTCCGGCTGATCGGGTGCGACATCCAGGATGCCGGAACCGACACGGTTGCACCCTGGCTTGTCTTCCCGCCGTCGTGGCGTCCCGACCTCACCGACCGGTGGACTCTCGCCGAGGAGGTCGCGCGTATCCACGGGCTCGACGATGTGCCCTCTGTGCTGCCCACACCGCCCTCCGGGCGCGGCCTGACCTCGGCCCAACGTGCGCGCCGTCGTGTCTCGAACGCGCTGGCAGCCGCCGGCTACGTCGAGACCCCGTCGTTCCCATTCGCCACTGCCGAGGCAAACGACCTTCACGGCAGCGTCGACGGAGGCCATCTCCCGAGCATCAAACTTGCGAACCCGCTCGACGGACAGTCGCCGTACCTTCGTCGTTCGCTTGTGCCGGGCCTGCTGCAGGTCGCGCACCGCAACGTATCGCGCGGGCTCGTGGATCTCGCCCTCTTCGAGACCGGGATCGTGTTCCTTCCCGCGGTGGGTGTCGAGTACGGCACACCGTTCGTTCCGCCGCTGGGCATCCGGCCCGATGCCGCCACCCTCGCGGGTCTTGACGCGTCGATCCCGTCGCAGCCGCGCCACGTCGCGATGTTGCTGACGGGAGCGCGGGTCGCCAAGCAGCCCGGCCAGAGCGCCGAGACCGCAGACCTCGCCGATGTCATCGATGCGGTTCGCACGGTGGCTTCTGCGGCGGGAGTCGATGTGACGATCGTCCAGACGCGGCGCGCGGCGCTGCACCCGGGGCGTGCCGGTGACGTTCGTGTCGGCGATGTCACCGTCGGGTACGTGGGCGAGCTCCTGCCTGCTGTGGCTTCCGATGCAGATCTGCCCGGCCGTGTCATCGTTGCCGAGCTCGACCTTGACCTCGTGATCTCTCTCACGGGGGAGCGTGTCGTCGCGGCATCCCTGTCGGGTTTCCCGGCGGCGACGCAGGATGTCTCACTCATCGTGCCGGAGGCGGTCCCCGCAGCCGAGGTCGAGGCGGCGCTCGTCTCGGGCGCCGGCGACCTGCTCGAGGCGGCGCGGCTGGTTGACGACTACCGCGGTGCGGGCGTCGAACCCGGCACGAAGAGCCTCACCTACGCGCTGCGTTTCCGAGCAGCAGACCGCACCCTGACGGCGGCGGAAGCCACCGAGGCAAAGCTTGCCGGCGTCGCCGTCGCAGCCGAGAGGTTCGGGGCGCGCATCCGAGAGTAAGCGCCAGCTTCGCGCTCGGGTGTCGTGGCGCCTGCGGCGGCCGTACTCGGACCGCTACGCTGGCGACGGGTCCGGGCGCTGAGGCCGGCCCCGTGCCGCGACCACACGACCCCGAGAAGGAGCCGCGCCGATGTCGTCGTTCCTCTACCGCGTGGGTCGTTTCGCGGCCCGCCGTCGGTGGACGGTCATCGTCATATGGGTGGCTGTTGTCGTTGGAGCCTCGGCACTGGCCGGAGTGCTTGGCAACCACCTCCAGTCGAGCTTCACCGTGCCCGGCACCCAGGCTCAGTCGGCACTGGATGCCCTGGAGCAGCGCTTCCCGCAGATCAGCGGCGCCAGCGCAAAGGTGGTCGCTTCAGCGACCTCCGGCGGGCAGGTCTCGGCGAGTGAGGACCTGATCGCCACCGCCTGTGAAGACATCGCGGCCCTGGACGACGTGGTAGTAGTCACGTGCCCCTATGCCATGACCGCGAGCGGTTCTACGGCGGCCTCGGACGGCGCTGCCTCGCAGATCTCCGCCAACGGCGACATGGCGTTCATCGCCATGCAGCTCTCGGTAGCCGCGACCGACATCCCGGACTCGCTTGTCACCTCGGTGGCCCAGGCCACTGCACCACTCGCGGATGCTGGCCTCACCGTCGCGGTATCGGGACTCGCTGCGAGCGCGTCCTCGGGAGTCGACTGGACCGAGCTTGCCGGAATGGGCATCGCCTATGTCGTCTTGGCGATCACGTTCGGGTCCCTCATCGCCGCGGGGATTCCCCTGGTGACCGCAGCGCTCGGCGTCGGACTTGCCGCGAGCGCCATCACGATCGTCGGCGCCCTCGTACCGGTCTCCTCGACCGCCCCGGTCCTTGCGACGATGCTGGGCCTCGCCGTCGGTATCGACTACGCCCTCCTGATCACCTCCCGGCACCGCGACAACCTTCGGGAGGGCATGGATCCTCCCGAGTCGGTAGCGGTGGCCATCGCGACGGCGGGTACGGCTGTCGTGTTCGCGGGGATGACGGTCATGATCGCTCTCGTGGGACTCGGAGTGGCGGGGATTCCCTTCCTCACCGTCATGGGCCTCGGAGCTGCGGGCGCCGTGCTGACCGCGCTGTTGGTTGCTGTCACCCTGCTCCCGGCGATTCTTTCGCTGCTCGGGCGCCGCCTCATTCCCCGAGGTCGGGCGGAGCGTCGCGCAGCTCGTCGCGGCGCGGAGCCGGCGCGCACGGCGCGGTGGGTGAAGATCGTCACGCGGCAGCCGCTGCTGACCGCGCTCGGTGTCGCCGCGGTGCTCGCGGTGATCGCGATCCCAGCGTCCGGGCTGCGTCTGACACTGCCGGATGCCGGCTACGACCCACCGGGCTCTGAAGCGCGGGTCGCCTATGACCTGCTCGACGAGGGCTTCGGCCCCGGTTTCAACGGGCCGCTGCTGGTCACCGCTGACATCTCTCGTACGCTGCAGATCGAGCAGGCTCTCACCGCTCTCGAGAATGCGTTCCAGGGCGTCCCTGGGATCGCCGCGGTCTCGCAGGCCTTCCCCAACGAAGCCCTGGATATGGCCGTCGTGACGATCACTCCCGACAGTTCCCCGTCCTCCGATCAGACAGCGCAGCTGGTGCAGACCCTGCGCGACCGTGCCGCGGCGTTCGAGGCGACGAACGGCTTCACCTATGAGATCACCGGCCAGACTGCCCTCGCCATCGACATCTCCGATCGCCTGGGCACGGCGATGCTTCCGTTCGCGATCGTGGTCGTCGGGCTGAGCCTCGTGCTGCTGACCATCATGTTCCGCTCGATAGCAGTGCCGATCACCGCGACCTTCGGCTACCTCCTGACCGTGGGCGCGGGCCTGGGGATTGCCACCGTCGTGTTCGAATGGGGGTGGGGGGCTTCTGTTCTCGGCGTCGGCAAGGTCGGCCCGGTGATCAGCTTCATGCCGATCCTCGTCATGGCGGTGCTGTTCGGGCTCGCGATGGATTATCACGTGTTCTTGGTGTCGCGGATGCGCGAGCGGTTCGTCAACACCGGCGACGCTCACACCGCGGTCTTGCAGGGGTTCTCCGCCTCCGCGCGGGTCATCACAGCCGCGGCGCTCATCATGTTCTCGGTCTTCTTCTCGTTCGTCCCCGGCGGCAACGCGATCATCCAGCCGATAGCGCTCGCCCTGGCCGTGGGTGTGCTCATCGACGCGTTCGTGGTGCGGATGACCCTCATCCCTGCGCTCATGGCTCTGTTGGGCGCCCGTGCCTGGTGGCTGCCGCGCTGGCTCGAGAAGGTCTTGCCGGATGCCGACATCGAGGGCGAGGCCGTGCGCCGGATGCTCGATCAGCGGACGTGGCGTGAGGCCGAGCGGGCGGTGCGCGGGAGCGGCATTCACGCACACGAGGCGACGTTCGGTGATTCAGCACCGCTCACCGTCGACCTGCCGGGGTCTGGAGTCCTCGTGGTCCATGGCCCCGAAGCCGCCGCCGTCTGTGCGGGGCTGTCTGGCCGGATTCCCGATGTCGGCGGTGACCTTGCGGTGGGTGGTCGACTCATTCCGTTCGAGAGAGAGCCCCTCTCTCGGGTCTCGGTTCTGGTTCCGGCGCTTCCCGCGCCCACGGACGCGAGCACTCTTGTCGAACATGTGCGGCGGCAGGTGCGCCTGGATGGCAGCCGCGGTGATCATCGTGATCGGGCACGCCGGGCGATCGAGCTGTGGGGCGAGCTGACGGGCGGGCCGAACGTGCTCGACGAGGTCGATGTGCCGATGGCGCGCCTGGACGAGCATCAGCGCTGGACGCTCGACGCCGCTGCCGCGCTCGCATCGATGCCCGAGGTCACCGTTCTCGATCTGCAGCGCCGGTCAGATCAACCGGTATTGCTCGAGCGCATCCTGCGCTCCGCGTCGCCCTCCACGACGCTCGTGGTCGCCGTCGGTGACGCGGTGGTCGAAGTGGCTGGTCACCTGACACCTCACGGGCGTGCCGTGACTGTTCTCCGGGCAGACCGGTCAGCTGATGCTCCCGGCACGCAACACGCGAGCACGGAGGCCGTCGTATGACCGGGCTGTCGGGGCTTCTGGCCGGCGGTGGCCGAGGGCGTGCGATTGCGCTCGCGGTCTTCGCGATCCTCATCCCGCTGCTTGTCATGCTGACGCTGTTGCCGCGTCAGACCCAGGAACAGGTTCCCGTGGCGATCGTGAACCTCGATGTTCCGATCCAGAATGGGAGTACGCCCGTCGCCGCGGGCAAGCTCGTCACCGAGAACCTACTGACAGCCAGCGACGGGATCGCCTGGACCCTGACGGACACGACGACGGCAGATCAAGGACTCGCTGCGGGCACGTATCTCGCTGTCGTGACGATCCCAGCCGACTTCTCCCAGGACGTTGCGACCCTGGGAACTGATGCGCCGACGCAGGCTTCGCTGAGCGTACAGACGAGCACCCGCCACGGGTATCTGTCCGGAGTGCTGGCTGAGGCTCTGGCAGCGGGGCTGCCGCGCGGAGTGGAAGCTCAGCTCACCTCGGGCTACGTGTCCGGCACGCTGGAAGCGTTCACGGAATTGCACACCGGCATCGGTCAAGCCGCTGACGGCGCGAGCGAGCTCGCGGGGGGCATCGCTGATGCTGCCGGGGGAGCCGGGGTTCTCGCCCAGGGGCAGCGAGAGCTCGTCTCGGGGCTCGAGGGCATCGGAACAGTTCTTCGCGCCCTCCCGACGGGGGTCCGCGACCTGGGTGCGCTCAGCGCGGCAGCCGGGTCGGATGCCGCAGCTCTCGCGGGCTCGCTGGCCGGGGCTGCCATCGACGCCGAGGTGCTCTCACTCGCGCAGGATGCCGGAGTGGCAGACCTCGATGTGCTGGCCGCGCTGATCTCGGCTGATCCGACGGCACCAGCCGGCGACCTGCTTGATGACATCCTCGCGCTGCGGAGCGGCGCAGCCGCGGTCGCGTCGGACCTCCAGGATCAGGCGGGAGCGCTCGTCGGCGATGCGGCAGACGCCGCCGAACTTGCCGTCGGCGCCGACGCCGTGGCCGATCTTGCAGGACCGGCGGCATCAGCGCTCAGCCAGCTCTCGGCGGCCCAACAGGCCGCAGTGTCTGGCGCGTCCGATCTCGCCGCCGGCACGGCAGAACTCGCGAGTGGCCTCGACGCTGCGGCAGGCGCCGCGGGTGAACTGGCGAGCGGCCTGGATGAGGCAGCCTCCAGCATCCCCAGCTACTCCAGTGCCCAGCAGCAGAGCATCGCAAACACTGTGGCCTCCCCGATCGGGGTCACCACCGCGAGCATCGGCGGTCCGGATTCCGCGCTGGCGGCAGCGGTGGCAGCGCTGGCTCCGGTGTCGCTGTGGCTCGGCGCGCTCGCGACCTTCCTGGTCGTGGCGCCGTTCGCGCGATCATCCCTGGTGACCCCCGCGACCTCCGCGCACATCGCCGCTGACGCTGCATTGGTTGCCGTAGGAATCGCCGTTGTGCAGTCGGTGCTCGTCTGGCTGGGGGTTGCCGTCCTCGGTGTCGTCCCCGATCGGATCGCGGTGGCCTATGGGCTGACCCTTGCCGTCGCGGTGTCTTTCACGCTGTTCCACCAGGCCCTCACCGCCCTGTTCGGTCGAGCTGGACTCATCGTGTCGGTGCTTGCACTCGGCCTCCAGCTGGTGGCCGCGGGCACCCTGCAACCGGTTACCGAGGGGTCGCTGGCTGCCACCCCGCTCTCGATCCTGCCGCTGAGCGTTGCCCTGCAAGGTGCCGACGCTCTGGTGGGCGGCTCGCTGCACGAAGTGCTGGGGGCAGCCGTCGGTCTTCTCCTCTGGGCCGCCCTCGCCTTCGCGGGCACCGTGATCGGCGTGCGCCGTGCCCGCGCGCAGGCGATCAGCGCACTGCTTCCAGCATGAGTGGGCGCGTCGATTTGCGACGCCGAGGCCGAGATCGGTACTCTCGCGACATGCTTCCGGCACAGCACGACCTCGTCGCTTCCGCGACAGTGGTTCTCGTGCTGCGCCGACGTCTGGGCGGTCGCCGACGTTAGGCGACCCCGCTGCGCTGAAGCGCGCGGCGGCGTCGCCACCTCCGGCTCTGTGCTTTCGATGCACGACGAACCCAGACAATAAGGTGGAATCCATGACCTACTCGGTCGCCGTCTCTGGCGCCTCCGGATATGCCGGCGGCGAGATCCTGCGGCTCCTGGCGCAGCATCCCGATATCGACATCCGCACCGTCACAGCCCACTCCAACGCCGGCCAGCCCCTCATCGAGCACCAGCCTCACCTGCGCTCGCTGGCTCACCTGACGCTGCAAGACACCACCCCGGAGATCCTCGCGGGCCACGACATCGTGTTCCTCGCCCTTCCCCACGGGCAGTCGGCGCAGTACACGGACGCCTTGGGCGACGTGCCGTTGGTGATCGACGCCGGAGCCGATCACCGGCTGCGCGACGCCGCGGCGTGGGAGCAGTTCTACGGTGGCCCGCACCCCGAGGCGTGGACCTATGGTGTGCCCGAACTGCCCGCCCCTGGCGGCAAGATCCGTGAAAGCCTCCGGGGCGCGACGCGGATCGCTGCTCCCGGCTGCAACGCCTCGACGGTGAGTCTGTCCCTCGCGCCGGGTGTGGCTGCCGGGGTGATCGATCCGAGCGACATCGTCAGCGTGCTCGCCGTCGGCCCGTCGGGTGCGGGCAAGAGCCTCAAACCTCACCTGCTGGCAGGCGAAGTGCTCGGCAGCGCGAACCCGTATGCGGTAGGCGGTACACACCGGCACATCCCCGAGATTCACCAGGCACTGCAAGATGCCGGGGCCACCGAGGTCCGCATCTCGTTCACCCCCGTCATCGTCCCGATGGCCCGCGGAATCCTCGCCACCTCGACGGCGCCGATTGTCCCGGGTGCGACGGATGCCGACATCCGTGCCGCCTGGGAGCAGGCGTACGCCGATGAACCGTTCGTCCACGTGCTCCCGGAGGGACACGTCCCGCGAACGGCGGATGTCGTCGGAGCCAATACGGCGCTTCTCGGCCTCGCGATCGATCGTGCCGCGGGTCGGGTCGTGGTCGTCGCCGCTGTCGACAATCTCGTCAAGGGCACGGCGGGCGCCGCTGTCCAGTCCATGAACATCGCGCTCGGCCTTCCCGAGGACCGGGCCCTCACCACGAACGGAGTGGCACCGTGACCGTCACCGCGCCCGCAGGGTTCGAAGCGGCAGGCGTTGCCGCTGGACTCAAGTCCACCGGCAAGCCGGATGTCGCCGTCGTGGTCAACCGTGGTCCACTCACTGTCGGTGCTGCGGTGTTCACGAGCAACCGCGCCAAGGCGAACCCGATCCTGTGGTCGCAGCAGGCCATCCAAGACGGCGTCGTCGAAGCCATCGTGCTGAACTCGGGCGGCGCGAACTGCTTCACCGGTTCGTTCGGGTTTCTGACGACCCACCTGACGGCCGAGCGCGCCGCCGAACTGCTCGGAGTGAGTGCTGGCGACATCCAGGTGTGCTCTACCGGGCTCATCGGCACCGGTGATCAGGTGTTCCGCGACAAGGTACTCGCGGGTACCGAGGCCGCGATCGGTGCGCTGTCTTCGGACGGCGGCGAGGATGCTGCCCGCGCGATCATGACGACAGACTCGCGGCCGAAGACCACCACCGTCACCGGTGACGGGTGGACGATCGGTGGAATGGCCAAGGGCGCCGGGATGCTGGCCCCCGGGCTTGCGACGATGCTCGTGGTCCTGACCACCGACGCCGTCCTGACCTCGGCAGAAGCCGACGAGCACCTGCGTGCCGCGACACGGGTGAGCTTCGACCGCCTCGACTCCGACGGGTGCATGTCAACGAACGATCAGGTGACCCTGATGGTCAGCGGCGCGAGCGGGGTCACGCCGACACCGGAGGCGTTCCGCAGCGCGCTCATCGCCGTCTGCACCGACCTCGCGACCCAGTTGCAGTCGGATGCCGAAGGCGCGAGCCACGACATCACGATCGAGGTGATCCACGCGGCATCCGAAGATGACGCGGTCGAGGTCGGCAGGTCGGTTGCGCGCAACAACCTCTTCAAGGCTGCCATCTTCGGCAACGACCCGAACTGGGGTCGCGTGCTGGCAGCGATCGGCACAACGGCTGCCGAGTTCGACCCCTACGCCGTGGATGTCGAGATGAACGGCATCCGGGTGTGCTCCAACGGGGGACCCGACCAGCCGCGGGAGCTCGTGGACCTTACTCCGCGGGCGACGAAGGTCGTCATCGATCTGAAGGTCGGCGACGCTTCAGCCACGATCTACACCAACGACCTCACCCACGACTACGTTCACGAGAACAGTGCCTACTCGTCATGACTGACCTACAAGAGACCACCCCCGATGAGGCAGCCGAGAAGGCAGCCGTCCTGATCGAGTCGCTGCCCTGGCTCAAGCGCTTTCGCGACCAGATCGTCGTCGTCAAGTACGGCGGCAACGCGATGGTCTCCGAAGAACTGCAGCGCACGGTCGCCGAAGACATTGCGTACCTCCGCTATGTCGGCGTCAAGCCGGTCGTCGTCCACGGCGGCGGCCCGCAGATCTCCCGGATGCTGGAGCGCCTCGACATCCCGAGCGAGTTCCAGGGCGGCTACCGGGTGACCAGTACCGAAGCGGTCTCCGTCGTCCGCATGGTGCTCACCGGCCACATCAACCCGCAGCTGGTCTCGAAGATCAATGCTCACGGCCCGTTCGCCACCGGTCTGTCGGGCGAAGACGCCGGCCTGTTCGGCGGCCGCCGGCGCGGAGTGGTCATCAACGGCGAAGAGGTCGATCTCGGCTCGGTCGGCGATGTCGTCCACGTGAATCCGACGGCAGTTCTCGACCACCTCGCGGCCGGCCGCATCCCCGTCGTGTCCTCGATTGCACCGGATCTGGATCGGCCGGGGCACACACTGAACGTCAACGCCGACGCCGCGGCCGCGGCGCTCGCGGTGGCGCTGAATGCCGCCAAGCTCGTCATCCTCACCGACGTCCCGGGGCTGTACGCCGACTGGCCGAACCGCGACTCGCTGGTCTCGCACCTGACCTCGACGGAACTGCGGGGGATGCTGCCGACGCTGGAGTCCGGAATGGTCCCCAAGATGCAGGCGTGTCTGGACGCCGTCGACGGGGGAGTGGACACGGCAGCGATCATCGATGGGCGCGTGCCGCATTCGCTCCTGATCGAAGTGTTCACGAGCAAGGGCATCGGAACCGAAGTGGTCAGCGCATGAGCGCAGTACTCCCCGAGACGAAAAGAGGCGCAATGAACGACGAGGCAGAGGCATCGACTCCGGCATCCTGGCAGCACGATGCCCGGCGCGACCTTCTTGCCAACGCCGGCGACCGCCTCGCCCTGTTCACCCGCGGCGAGGGCGCCTACCTCTGGGATGATGCGGGCAAGCGCTACCTGGACTTTCTCGCGGGCATCGCGGTGAACTCCCTCGGCCACGCACACCCGGCGTTCGTCGAGGCGGTTTCTGCTCAGGCCGCGACCCTCGCGCACGTGTCGAACTACTTCGCGACCCCGCCGCAGCTCGCCTTGGCGGCGAGGCTCAAGCGCCTCGCTGGCACGGGCGAGTCCGGCCGCGTCTACTTCTCGAACTCGGGAGCGGAGGCCAACGAAGCAGCGTTCAAGCTCGCCCGACTGCATGGCGGAGCCGACAGGCCACGCATCCTCGCTCTCACCGACGCCTTCCACGGCCGCACGATGGGCACTCTCGCCCTCACGGGCAAGCCGGCTATGCAGCAACCGTTCCTTCCGATGGTTCCCGGTGTTGAGTTCCTGGACTCGACAGTTGAGGCCCTCGAGGCTGCGATGGATGACTCGGTGGCCGCGCTCATCCTCGAACCCATCAAGGGGGAGGCGGGTGTTCTGCCGCTCCCGGACGGCTACCTCGAGGCGGCCCGCGAGCTGACCCGGCGCCACGGCGCGCTTCTCATCCTCGATGAGATCCAGACCGGCGCTGGCCGCACCGGCGAGTGGTTCGCGTTCCAGCACACCGGCATCACCCCGGATGCCATCACCGTTGCCAAGGGCATCGGGGGCGGGTTCCCGATCGGTGCGCTCATCACGTACGGTGCGGCGAGCGACCTGTTCTACCCCGGCACCCACGGTTCGACGTTCGGCGGTAACGCGCTGGCCACCGCGGTTGCCGGGGCGGTACTGGAGGAGATCGAGCGCGCCGACTTGGTGAGCAACGCGCGCACGCGGGGCGCGCAGGTGCGAGACGGCATCCTCGCGATCGATTCCCCGCTGATTGCCGGATGCCGCGGGCAGGGCCTGCTTCTGGGCGTGGCTCTCTCGCGTCCCGTTGCGAAAGCAGTCGTCGCAGCGGCGCAGGAACACGGACTCATCGTCAATGCCGCCAACGATGAGACGATTCGGATCGCGCCGGCCCTTACGATCGGCGACGTTGAGATCGACGAGTTCTTGACCCTGTTCACCGCGTCCCTGGCAACCGTGACCGACGCCCTCCTGCTCGATGAGACCTCGCAGCCCGACGACAAGGAAGCCGCGCAATGACCCGCCACCTGCTTCGTGACGATGACCTGACCCCGACAGAGCAGGCGGAGATCCTCGCTCTTGCTGCGGAGCTGAAGAAGGATCGCTGGCAGGTCCAGCCGCTGGCGGGTCCGCAGACCGTCGCGGTGATCTTCGACAAGTCCTCGACGCGTACCCGTGTGTCGTTTGCCGTGGGCATCGCCGATCTCGGCGGGTCGCCGCTGATCATCTCGACGGCCAACAGTCAGCTGGGTGGCAAGGAGACCCCTGCCGACACCGCCCGCGTGCTCGAGCGGCAGGTCGCCGCGATCGTCTGGCGCACCTATGCGCAGGCCGGGCTCGAAGAGATGGCCGCCGGAACCCGGGTGCCCGTCATCAATGCGCTCAGCGACGATTTCCATCCGTGTCAGATCCTGGCCGACCTGCTCACGATCCAGGAGCACAAGGGTGAGCTGAAGGGTCTCACGCTGGCCTTCTTCGGGGACGGGCGCACGAACATGGGGCAGTCCTATGTGCTCGGCGGGGTCACCGCCGGGATGCACGTGCGCGTCGCCTCACCGGTGGAGTATGCGCCACGCGAGGATGTCGTTGCCGATGCCGACCGCCGGGCAGAGCAGACCGGTGGCTCGGTCGCGCTTTACACCGACCCCAACGAGGCTGCCGCCGGCGCAGACATCATCGTCACCGACACCTGGGTCTCGATGGGCAAGGAGGACGAGAAGCTGCAGCGGCTTCGCGACCTGACGCCGTACAAGGTGTCGCAAGAGCTCATGAGCCTTGCCAAGGACGACGCGATCTTCATCCACTGTCTGCCCGCCGACCGCGGGTACGAAGTGGATGCCGAGGTCATCGATGGTCCGCAGAGCGTCGTGTGGGACGAAGCCGAGAACAGACTCCACGCGCAGAAGGCGCTCCTGGTGTGGTTGCTGCAACAGCAGTAGCCGATCGGGTCGTCGGGAATCTCCGGCGCCTGGACGGGCCACCACGGATCCCGGGGCTCGACCTGGCCCGCGGACTCGCGGTGATCGGGATGCTCGCAGCCCACCTGTTCACGCTGCCCGAGATCGACTGGACCGATCCGGCGACCTGGGGCGGGATTGCCGGTGGTCGCTCATCGATTCTGTTTGCGACACTCGCCGGGGTCTCGATCTCGATCGTCACCACCGGCCCTCGCGCTCCCCGCGAACCCGGTCGGTGGCTGGCGTGGCGAGCGCTCGTGCTCTGGGTCATCGGTATCGCCCTCATCCTCACAGGCGTACCGGTGTACGTCATCCTGCCCGCCTACGCAATCCTGTTCGCCGCGGCGATCCCGTTCGTGCGCGTACGCACCGGGGCCCTGTGGATCTGGGCTGTCGCGGTGGCGACGGTCGTGCCATGGCTGCTTCCGCCAATCGAGGCGGCTTCGTTCTGGGACACGGCGCCGGGCGAGGCTCTGTTCCTCGTGACCGGATGGGCCTATCCTGCTCCGCTGTGGCTTGCGTTTCTGCTGGCCGGAATGGCGATCGGGCGCCTCGATCTCACGCGCGTAGCGGTGCTGTGGATCACCGCGGGCGTGGGCATGGCGGTTGCCGCGGTGGCAGAAACGCTCGCCGTCGTGCTTCCGGCCCCCGAAGATGACTATCTCGGCCAGGTGTGGCGAGCGAGCGAGCATAGCGGCGGCATCCTCGAGGTGTGGGGCTCGGGCGGGTTCGCGATCGCGATCATCGCGCTGTGCGTGCTGGTGTGCCGCACCGCCCTGCGAGCCCTCGTACTTCCGATCCGGACGCTGGGTGCCATGCCGCTGACGGCGTACTCCGCGCAGACCGTGGTCTGGGCGGTGTGGGCGTTCGTGGCGCTGGGAACGACCTCCGACCTCTTCGGGTTCCGCGCCCTGAACCCGTTCTGGCCGATGACCCTCGGGATCATCGCAGCCTGTCTCGTGTGGGCGCTGCTCCTTGGACGTGGTCCCCTCGAACGGCTGGTCGATCGGGTGTCGCGGCCGCGCGCGGATAGGCTGGCAGGATGACTGCGACGGGTGATGCAACGCACGATGGTGCCCTCTGGGGTGCGCGATTCGCTTCGGGCCCCTCGCCCGAGCTTGCAGCCCTGAGCGTCTCCACCCACTTCGACTGGGCGCTCGCCGCGTACGACATCCGAGGATCGCGTGCCCACGCATCGGCCCTCGAGGCCGCGGGCTATCTCAGCGCCGACGAAGCTGCCAGCATGCGCGTCGGTCTCGACGAGCTCGCGGCTGCCGTTGCCCGTGGCGACGTCGTTGCCCGGCCTCAGGACGAAGACGTCCACGGTGCGCTCGAGCAGGCGCTCATCGAGATCGTCGGTCCCGAGCTCGGCGGAAAGCTCCGGGCCGGACGCAGCCGCAACGACCAGATCGCAACGCTGGTGCGGATGTACCTCCTCGACCACACGCGGATGCTGGTGCGTGAGATCGTCCGTCTCATCGACGCCATCGTCGCCCAGGCCGAGGCTCACCCGGCCGCCATCATGCCGGGGCGCACTCACCTGCAGCACGCGCAACCGATTCTGCTCGCGCACCACCTGCTCGCTCACGCGTGGCCACTCGTGCGCGACCTCGAACGACTTCGCGATTGGTCGGCGCGGGCGTCGGTGTCGCCGTACGGCGGGGGAGCGCTCGCCGGATCGACCCTGGGTCTTGACCCCGCACTGGTCGCTGCAGAATTGGGGCTCTCTCGGCCCGCAGAGAACTCTCTGGACGGTACCGCGGCGCGCGACGTCGTCGCCGAGTTCGCGTTCATTGCCGCCCAGATCGGCGTCGATCTGTCGCGCTTTGCCGAAGACATCATCGTGTGGAACACGCGCGAGTTCGGTTTCGTCACGCTCGACGACGGCTACTCGACAGGCTCGAGCATCATGCCGCAGAAGAAGAACCCCGATATCGCCGAACTGGCGAGGGGGAAGGCCGGCCGCCTGATCGGAAACCTCACCGGGCTGCTCGCGACACTCAAGGGTCTGCCCCTGGCGTACAACCGCGATCTGCAGGAAGACAAGGAGCCCATCTTCGATTCGGTGCGCACTCTCGAGACCGTCCTGCCCGCCTTCGCCGGGATGGTCGCGACCCTGCGCTTCGACACCGGCCGGATGGCGGAGCTCGCGCCGCAGGGCTTCTCACTTGCCACGGACGTCGCGGAGTGGCTCGTTCGAGAAGGTGTTCCCTTCCGGGATGCTCATGAGATCTCCGGGAAGCTCGTGCAGGCATGTGAGGCCCGTGGAATCGGACTCGAAGACGCCGACGATGACCTGCTGGCCGAGGTCTCGCCGCGGCTCACGCCGGGAGTTCGCGACGTGCTGACGATCGAAGGATCGGTTGCCAGTAGGACCGGCGCCGGCGGAACTGCTCCGGTGCGGGTCGCCGAGCAGCGCGCGGAACTGATTTCCCGCGTTCAGGACGCCGCGCACGCGCTGGGGCTGTGACGGGACTGATCGATCCCAAAAATCAGTTCCACGCTTATTATCTTGCTTCATAAGCGCTAGGCTGATTCCGTGACCATCGCGGTGATCGCTGACATCGTC
>NZ_JASBSF010000280.1 GCF_030149085.1 Microbacterium sp.
CAAGAAGATGAAGCCGTGGATGACGCCCCCGATCGTCACGGCGAGCGCGAGCTCCGGATTCACGGCGCGAGTGATGAGCGCTGCAATGAGCAGGGTCCACGAGATCGCCTCGAGGATGGCGAGGGTGCGAAAGAGGGAGAGCGGAGTACGGAACACACCTTCAGCATAGCTGAAGGAGTGTTCCGAACTCCATTCCGACGATCCGGGTATATAGTTGCGTCTGGTCAACCATCTTCCCGGGCGCTCTGCCCTTCTTCTCTCGTGAGGCACCATGTCAACTGCTGCAGTTCGCCCAGCCACCGGCGCTCCGGTGATGACACACCGAGAGATCCTCGTGGTCATCTTCGGTCTGATGGCCGGTATGTTCCTGTCCGCGCTGGATCAGACGATCGTCGGCACCTCGATCCGCACGATCGGCGACGACCTCAACGGGCTGAGCCTGCAGGCCTGGGTCACGACGGCGTACCTCATCCTCGCGACGATCTCGACCCCGATCTACGGCAAGCTCTCTGACATCTTCGGCCGTCGCCCGCTGTTCATCATCGCGATCGGCATCTTCGTCATCGGCTCGATCCTGGCCACCTTTTCGCAGTCGATGGTGCAGCTCGCCGTCTTCCGTGCGATCCAGGGCCTCGGCGCCGGTGGCCTGATGTCGATGCCGCTCGCGATCATGGGCGACATACTCGCGCCGCGCGAGCGCGCCCGCTACCAGGGATACTTCCTCGCGGTCTTCGGTATCTCTTCGGTCATCGGCCCGCTCATCGGGGGCCTGTTCGCGGGTGCCGACCAGATCCTGTGGATCGACGGGTGGCGCTGGGTCTTCCTCATCAACGTGCCGATCGGCATCGGGGCCCTCGCGATCGTCTTGCGCTTCCTGCACATTCCCCGCCACGGCGGTCCCCGCTCGGTCCGCATCGACTGGTGGGGGGCTGCCGCCGTCATCCTCGCCCTCGTGCCGCTGCTGCTGGTTGCCGAGCAGGGTCGCGAGTGGGGCTGGGATTCAGCTATCGCGATCTCGTGCTACGTGATCGGTGCCATCGGCATCCTGGCCTTCGTGCTCATCGAGCGGGCGATGAAGGATGACGCGATCATCCCGCTGAAGCTGTTCAGCTCCCCCACGTTCTCGATGGCGACCGTGATCGGCGTGTTCGTCGGCTTCGGAATGTTCGGCGCGATGTTGACGCTCCCCCTGTACTTGCAGCTTGTCCTGGGTTCAACCCCGACCGAGAGCGGCCTGCAGCTTCTGCCGATGATCCTCGGCCTCATGGTCTCGTCGATCGTGAGCGGCCAGCTCATCGCGCGCACCGGCAGGTACCGCATCTTCCCCATCACAGGAACCGCGTTCATGGCGCTCGGCTACTTCGTCTTGACGTTCATGCAATACGACTCGTCGTACTGGATGATCGCCGGCGCGATGCTGCTGCTCGGGCTCGGGCTCGGGCAGCTCATGCAGACCCTCACGATCGCGAGCCAGAACTCCGTCGGCGCGCGCGACATGGGTGTGGCCACGAGCGCGTCGACCTTCTTCCGTCAGATCGGTGGCACCGCCGGGACTGCCGTGCTCCTCTCGCTGCTGTTCACGGTGCTCCCCACCAACGTGCAGACCGCTTTCCAGAACGAGACGAACCTGTCGGGCGCACTGAACGCCGCACTGACTCCCGAGATCGCGAACGCTCCCGAGAACGCGGCGATCATGCAGACGATCTACACCCCGATCGTTTCAGCCGTTACTGATGCAACCACGCAGCAGATCGAGCAGGGGCTGCAGCAGGCAACGGATGCCGCCACTCAGGCCGTCGCCGATCAGGTCGCGGCAGGGACCATCCCGGCATCCGCGCAAGAGGCAGCCACCGCGGCTGCCGTCGCGCAGGCGCAGGCCGCGGCGACGGCACAGATCGAGGAGCAGATCCCGGTCGCGCAGATCTCGAGCGACGGCACGGTCACACTCGACTTCTCAGACGCCGCCGACCGCGAGGCCTTTGTGGCACAGATCATTCCGCAGATCGAGGAACAGTTCGCCGGTGGCGGCGAGAGCTCGCTCGATAGCAGCACGATGGATGACACCTCGTTCCTCACCGGCGCGAACCCGGCGCTCGCTGAGCCGCTGCTCATCGCCTTCAACGAGTCGACGGTGCTGGTCTACTGGGTCGGGATGTACGTCGTTCTCATCGCCTTCGTGCTCTCGCTCTTCTTCCGCACCCCGCCGTTGCGCGATCGCTCCGCACTGCAGGAAGCCGCCGACGACGAGGCGATGCTCGCGACCGCCGCGGCGGAGGAGTTCGGCGCAATGGTCACGCCCGGCACGGCAACGGGTCCCGTACCGACGAGCGCAGGAACCCGCAGCTAGGAGACTCGCTCCATCCAGGTAGTCCCTGCCCTACGACGCGTCGCAGCTAAGCGTTGCCACCGTCGATGCGCTCGAGCAGGTCCTTGAGCGCATCACGGATCGCCGTATGGTCGTACTGGCCGGCCCGGCTCTCAGCCGAGATCACCCCCGAGCGATGTACGCGGGCGAGGTCACCGTACGGAAAGCTGTAGGCGCCTTTAGTCTCGGGTTCTCACTCCGATCGACACCCAGATGCCAGTGCGAGAACTCGGTCCATCCGTGCTGTTCGATGAAGGTGTTCTCGTCGTCCGGTGACGGGGCGGCCTCTGACCACTCGTCGCGCTCACCGCGCACGACCTCTCCTTCGCGAATCAGCTTTTGCGCCTACTCCCAGGCAGGCTTGTTCAGTTCGATAGCCATGACGCCGACGGTACGGAGTGCGAACCGGATCGGCGAACGGATTGCGCGGCCCGAGCGGATGTGCAACGGCAGCGGGCGATCAGTCGCACTTCGCGAGGTCGGTCTGCGCGAGGGGTTGCCCATCCTCGATGACGTAGGTCACCAACAGCACGACATCCTCGGTACCCTCATTGACGCCTTGGTGGATGTATCCTGCGCCCTCGACGATCGCGTCTCCGGTCTCGTAAACGTGCACGCCTCCCGGGTAAATGGGAGCGTAATGCGTCAGCGTTCCCTGTTCGACAACGGCAATGAGTTGACCGGCATGGCAGTGCTCGCCCGTTCCCGCACCGGGACGCAGAGTGATGCGGCGGAACACCACTTGTGAGGATCCCTCGACCTGAACCTCGACACCGTCGGGGTCCTCGCCGACAGCAAGGTCTTCAGCGGTCACCGGCGCAAGACTCACGGATGCCGTGGCAGAACTCGTCGGTGAGGCATC
>NZ_JASBSF010000283.1 GCF_030149085.1 Microbacterium sp.
TCCCCCCGACACATCCGGAAACTGCCGCCCCCGACGGCGAGCTCGCGCCCTACATCGTTCTCGTGCACGGCGGCCCGACGGATCACGTGGGCGGGGCCGCATCGCCGAAGATCGCCTACTTCACCAGCCGCGGCATCGGCGTGCTGGACGTCAACTACGGCGGATCCTCCGGCTATGGACGCGCCTACCGCGAGAGGCTTCGCGGACAGTGGGGGGTCGTCGACGTCGAGGACGTTCGCGACGCAGCGGTTGCCGCAGCTGAGTCCGGCCTCGCAGACCCTGCCCGCATAGCGATCGACGGCGGCTCGGCGGGCGGGTGGACCGTCCTCGCCGCAATCGCCCGCACCGATGTTTTCGCCGCGGGAATCTCCCGCTACGGCGTCGGCGACGCCCGGGCGCTGGCTGCTGACACCCACGACTTCGAAGCCCGGTACCTCGACGGTCTGATCGGCCCCCTCCCCGACGCGGAAGAGCTCTATATCGAGCGCTCTCCGCTCTCGCATCCCGACGGCTTCGATGTCCCGATGCTCCTGCTTCAGGGAGCCGAGGACGAGGTCGTGCCCCCGGCGCAGGCAGAAGCCATTCGAGAAGCGCTAGCGGCGCGCGGCATCCCTCACGCCTATGTCCTCTACGAGGGAGAGGCTCATGGCTTCCGGCGCGCCGAGACCGTCATCCACGCCCTGGAGACAGAGCTTGCCTTCCTCGGCGCCGTGTTCGGGTTCACTCCGCCGGACGTCGTACCGCTGACGCTGAGCTGAACGGCGCGAGCTCTGCCGCAAGCTTCTCAGAAACAAAGGCGTGCAGCGCCGTCCCGGCTTCCTCGTGCGCGATGGTGATCACGTGCCCGGTCTCGTGAGCCGCTGAGACCAGATCGCCGCGGCCGTACGGGACGATCGCGTGGACTTCGACAGCCGGGAGCGGAAGAGCGCCTTCGACGGCAGCACGGAGCTCGGCGATACCCTCACCGGTCCGCGAGGAAGCGAACAGGGCTGCCGGCTCCAGTCCGCGAAGCACCATCCGCGTCGACTCACCGACCAGGTCGGCCTTGTTGAACACAACGATCTCCGGCAGGTCGCGCGCTCCGACATCGCCGATGACGTCGCGAACGGTAGCCAGCTGCGCCGCAGGATCGGGATGCGAGGCATCCACGACGTGCACGATGACGTCCGACTGGCCGACCTCTTCGAGGGTCGACCGGAAGGCTTCGACCAGCTGGTGCGGCAGGTTGCGAACGAATCCGACAGTGTCGGTGAGGGTGTACACCCGACCGTCGGATGCCTCGGTGCGGCGCACCGTCGCATCCAGCGTCGCGAACAACGCGTTCTCGACCAACACGCCGGCGTTCGTGAGCCGATTGAGCAGGCTCGACTTTCCCGCGTTCGTGTACCCGGCGATCGCAACCGAGGGCACCGTGTTGCGGCGCCGCTCAGCACGCTTCGCGTCCCGCGCCGGCGCGAAGTCGCGAATCTGTCGTCGCAGCTGCGCCATCCGGGTGCGGATGCGGCGGCGGTCGAGTTCGATCTTGGTCTCACCGGGACCGCGCGAGCCCATGCCCGCACCGCCGGCGCCGACCTGGCCACCGGCCTGACGGCTCATCGATTCGCCCCATCCACGCAGGCGCGGCAGGAGGTACTCGAGTTGCGCGAGCTCGACCTGCGCCTTGCCCTCGCGGCTCTTGGCGTGCTGGCTGAAGATGTCGAGGATGACGGTGGTGCGGTCGATCACCTTGACCTTGACGACGTCTTCGAGTGCACGGCGCTGGCTCGGCGCCAGCTCGGTGTCGGCGATCACCGTGTCGGCACCGAGCGTGGCGACGATGTCGCGGAGCTCTTCGGCCTTGCCTCGCCCGAGGTAGGTGGCGGGATCCGGATGAGGGCGACGCTGGAGAACGCCATCGAGCACGACGGCACCCGCGGTCTCGGCAAGCGCCGCCAGCTCCCGGAGGGAGTTCTCCGCGTTCTCCTGCTCGCCCTGCGGGTGCACCCCGACGAGGACGACGTTCTCGAGCCGGAGCTGGCGGTACTCGACCTCGGTGACGTCTTCGAGTTCAGTCGACAGGCCCGGGATGCGTCGCAGCGCGGCGCGCTCTTCGCGATCCCACTGGTCGCCGTCCGAGTCCGCTCCGCCGGCCGTGGCGGCATCTTGCAGAGCCTGTGCGGCCCCGAACACCCACACGTCCGATCGACCGCGGGCACGCTCGAGCACCCGGTCGACGGGGTCGACAGGGTGCGCCGCTGGGCTGGTCTGGGTGTCTGGGATTTCGTCCATCATCATTTCCGTGGGATGCCCGCCATCAGGCATCCGTAAACTCTAGCCTCCCGGAGGCGGCCCGTCCTCCGCTACGCTCGTCGCCA
Source organism: Microbacterium sp. (assembly GCF_030149085.1). Taxonomy (GTDB): domain Bacteria; phylum Actinomycetota; class Actinomycetes; order Actinomycetales; family Microbacteriaceae; genus Microbacterium. Next base: position 2,355 of record NZ_JASBSF010000283.1, read on the forward strand.
TGGAGAGCGATCACTACTTCACGTCGTCGCCTTCCAGTCCCGAAAATCTCCGCCGCATTCGTGTCTCGATTGCGGGGCATCCCGTCGAGGTAACGACGGCCGGCGGGATCTTCAGCCCGGATCACATCGACATCGGAACAACCGTCCTGCTGGAGAACACGCCTCCCCCGCCCGCAGGCGGACATCTGCTCGACCTCGGGTGCGGCTGGGGGCCCATCGCGCTTACCCTTGCGATGGATGCGCCCCACGCCACGGTGTGGGCGGTCGACGTCAACGAGCGAGCCTTGGACCTCGTCCGCACAAACGCGAGCGAACTCGGTCTCCCCAATGTCAACGCCGTGCTGCCGGACGATGTTCCCGGCGACGTCGTCTTTCGAACGATCCGATCCAATCCTCCGATCCGGGTGGGCAAGAATCAGTTGCACGGGCTGCTCGAGGACTGGATCCCGCGACTGGACGAGCGCTCGGATGCGTGGCTCGTCGTCTCGCGCAACCTCGGTTCGGATTCCCTTCAGCGGTGGATGACCACGACCTTCCACCGCGGGTACTCGGTGCATCGCTCTGCGACAGCCAAGGGATTCCGGGTGCTGCGAGTGCGCCGCCACGGGTCTACTCCGACGGCTGCCATCGACATCGTCTGACGCCGGCCCACACGAGGTCAGGCCAGCGCCATCTCGCCGGAGAAGACGAGGGTGGCAGGCCCCGCGAGGAAGACGTGCGAGACGCCGTCCACCGATGCCACGCGAACCCCGAGCTCCCCGCCGGGCACACCGACCTGCCAGGTGTCAGGCGCTGCAGCGCCGGCCCAGTGGCGCACCGCGAGGGCAGCCGCAGCCACCCCCGTGCCGCACGACAGCGTCTCACCGACGCCGCGTTCGAAGACTCGCATGCGGAGGCCCCCCGTGCCGCCCTGGACCAGAGGATCGTTCGGCACGACGAATTCGACATTGGCGCCCGCGACGGGAGCCGGCTCGAGCTGCGGGACGCGCGTGAGATCGATGCCGGCAAGTTCATCGGCAGTGGGGAGGGCGACCACGACGTGCGGATTGCCGACATCCACCCCGATTCCAGGCCGCGCGACGTCGAGATGCCGAGCTCGAACCAGAACCTCGGACTCGTCGATCTGGAAGGCGCCGAGATCCACTTCGAAGCCGCGCTCATGGACTGTCACGGGCTTGATGCCGGCGCGGGTACCCACCAGCACCGGGCCTGCTGCGGCATCCGCCCAGCCGACCGCGGTGAGGTACCGCACGAAGACACGGATGCCGTTCCCGCACATCTCCGCAGCCGACCCGTCGGCGTTTCGGTAGTCCATGAACCACTCCACGCCGGCGGCGGTGGCTGCAGCGCCCTCGGGGATCGCCGCGGCGCGGACGACCCGCAGCAGCCCGTCGGCGCCGACCCCGAACCGTCGGTCACACAGCGCCGCCACCTGGTCGTCGGACAGGTCGAGGTCCCCGTCGGCGTCGGGCACGATGACGAAGTCGTTGCCCGTGCCGTGGCCCTTGGTGAAGGAGATGGGGATCGACATGCCTTCAGTCTAGAAGCGCACCGCCGCGTGTTCGCCCCGGGGTGATCCCGTCACACGTCCAGCATCCGCGTGGCGTCGTCGTGAGGTTCAAGCCAGTGGACACCGGCGTACCTCCGGAACCACGACACCTGGCGACGGGCGTAACGGCGCGTGAGGGCCTGGGTCTGCGCGATTGCCTCTGCCTGCGAGAGATCTCCCGCCAGCTGGGCCAAGGCCTGGGCGTAGCCGATGGCGCGGCGAGCGGTCACCCCGCGCTCGATGCCGGCGGCACGGAGTGATTCCACCTCGCCGAGCAGCCCGTCGGCCCACATCCGCTCGACACGGGCGTCGAGGCGAGCGACAAGGTCCTCTCTCGGCATGCGTCGCCCGAGGATCCGAGTTCGCGGATGCCACGTCAGCGGCCGATCGGGCAGCGCAGCGCCGTGTCCGGCGCCTCCCGATTCGATGACCTCGAGAGCGCGGATCACGCGCCGTTCGTTCGCCGGGTCGATCCTCGCGGCGGTCTCGGGATCAACGCGGCGAAGGCGGGCCATGAGAACGCCGATGCCCTGCTCGGCGGCTTCGGCTTCAAGCGCGGCTCGGCGCGCTGGGTCGCGCGGGGGGAACTGGAAGTCGTAGATGACACTGGAGACGTAGAGCCCTGATCCGCCGACGAGGATCGCTTCCGCGCCGCGCTCCTGGATATCTGCGATCGCCGCACGTGCTGCGGGCTGATAAGCCGCGACAGCCGCCTCTTCGGTCACATCGAGTACGTCGAAGAGGTGGTGCGGGATGCCCCTCCGCTCCCGTTCGGGGAGCTTTGCGGTTCCGATGTCCATGCCGCGGTACAACTGCATGGCGTCCGCGTTGATGATCTCTGCGCGCCGCCCGCGCCGCGTCAGTTCCTCAGCCAGGGCGAGGGACGTCTCGCTTTTGCCGGTTCCCGTGGCCCCGACGATGACCCAGAGCGTCGGCTCCGCCATCACGTCAGCGCTCGCGTCCATGCCGGCCGATCCCCACGTGTGCTGTTGTTGTATGCGTTTGCGGCGGAAAGATGAACAGCGCACGCACACACGTGCCGCAGATGCAGCGGCTTGGGACCCGCGGGGTTGGCGTCACGCGCTCACACGGAGCGAGGGCACGCCCAACGAGACCGCACGCCGCTCACCGGTCGCGGACGAGCTCGGTACGGCGCACGACTCGGCGAGCGACCGATCCCACGCATCGCCGGCGCGCGTGCGGCGAACCCGAAGCCGTCCACCCTCGGGGGCATCGGCAAGCAGATGGAACGGCGCAGCATGGGTCACCGCGACCGTGACAACATCGCCGGGCCGCGGGACATCCGAGCCTTCGGGCACCTCGAAATGCACGAGCCGGTTGTCTTCGGCGCGGCCCGTCAGGCGTCGGGTTTCGGCATCCTTCTTGCCCTCGCCCGTCGAAACGAGCACATCGAGCTCCCGGCCGACTTGAGCCTGGTTCTCTTCAAGACTGATGCGTTCCTGGAGTTCGATGAGCCGGTTGTAACGCTCCTGCACGACCGCCTTCGGAACCTGGTCGGCCATCGTCGCCGCCGGGGTTCCTTCCCGAATCGAGTACTGGAAGGTGAAGGCACTGGCGAACCGGGCGCGTTCAACGACCCGCATCGTGTCTTCGAAGTCCTCGTCGGTCTCGCCCGGGAACCCAACGATGATGTCGGTAGAGATCGCGGCATGCGGAATTCGTTCGCGCACACGGTCAAGGATGCCGAGGAATCTGTCGCTCCGATACGAGCGGCGCATGGCTCGCAGGATCCGGTCGCTTCCCGACTGGAGGGGCATGTGGAGCTGCGGCATGACCGCGGGAGTCTCCGCCATCGCATCGATCACGTCATCGGTGAACGCGGCAGGGTGCGGACTCGTGAAACGAATGCGTTCGAGGCCCTCGATCTCCCCCGCCGCGCGCAGCAGCTTGCCGAACGCCTGCCGGTCGCCGAACTCGACACCGTAGGAGTTCACGTTCTGCCCGAGGAGGGTCACTTCGATCGCCCCGTCGTCGACGAGCAGTCGGATCTCGTTCAGGATGTCGCCGGGGCGCCGATCCTTCTCCTTGCCACGAAGACTCGGAACGATGCAGAACGTGCAGGTGTTGTTGCATCCGACCGAGATCGACACCCATCCCGACGCCGCGCTGTCGCGCTTGGTGGGAAGAGTCGAGGGGAAGATCTCAAGCGCCTCGAGGATTTCGAGCTCCGCTTCCTCGTTGTGCCGCGCACGCTCGAGCAGAGTCGGCAAGGAACCCATGTTGTGCGTGCCGAAGACAACGTCCACCCACGGCGCCTTCTCGAGGACCCGCTCCTTGTCCATCTGCGCGAGGCATCCGCCGACGGCGATCTGCATTCCCTCACGCTTGTCTTTGCGGGACTTGAGGTGGCCGAGGGTGCCGTAGAGCTTGCCCGCGGCATTGTCACGGACCGCGCAGGTGTTGATGACGACGATGTCGGCTTCGTCACCGGCGGCCGCGCGTACGTAACCAGCGCTCTCGAGCGACCCGGAGAGTCGCTCGGAGTCGTGGACGTTCATCTGGCAGCCGAACGTGCGCACCTCGTAGGTCCGCGCCGCTCCCGTGGGTGACACGGCTGCGGGCGACGGCGCGATGAACGTCGGCGAAGCGGAGGGGGTGGTCATAGTGCCTGCCATTCTACGAGCCGCTCCGGGGTACTGGCCGAGTGCGAGGCTGCCCGGGTACAGCGAGCCACCGGTACCTGCGCAGCCGGCGGGTTCGGTCTCAGTCGCGCGGGTCAGCCAGCGCAAGCCGTGCCGCGGTCATCGCCACCCCCGGTGGGTAACCGCGTCGCTGTAGCTGACCGACGAGGCGTCGGATCGCGACGTCGACAGCCACGCCACGGTAGCCGCCAGCCTTCTGACGTGCGAATTCGAGAGCCCGTTCGGCGTCGTCATCGGGAAGCGTCGCCAGAGCCGCATCAGCGACGTCACGGGGAATGCGGCGCTTAGCGAGCACCTGGGCGATCGCGCGCCGCCCCTCGCGACGTCTGGTGACCGCGGTGTGCACAAGCTGCTCTGCGAGGTCGACATCGCCAAGCCATCTCTTACCCACGAGTTCGGCCACGAGAACCTCTGCGACGACCTTCTCAACGCCGTCCGCGACCAGCTCATCAGTGGCTTCCGCCTCCGATAGTCCGCGCCGGCGCAACCGCTTGATCAGGCGATCGAGCGCAGCACGGGTGATGGCTGACGACGCGCGCGATTCCCCGTACGGGTCGGCGAAGTACGGGTCGTCATCATCCTCAGAAAGATCGTCGTCATCGACCCACGTCGAGTGCCACGTGCCCGCGGACAGTTCCGCGCAGGCTTCACCGCGATCTTCGCCGAAGAGGTCGTCGTCGCGGGAGACGGAGCCTCGCGAGAAGGCCGCGTCACCGAACAGCGGGATGACGGGGGCGAGCGACTGCTCGCCCCCGATCTCACGCGCCATGATCAGGCCGGGCGCCGCTTGGCGAGTTCGTCTTCGACATCACCCGCGGGCTTTGCCCCGCCGATACCGAGCTTCTCTTTGATCTTGGTCTCGATATCGGCCGCGATGTCTTCGTTCTTGAGCAGGAACGAGCGTGCGTTCTCTTTGCCCTGCCCCAGCTGCTCGCCGTCGTAGGTGTACCAGGCACCCGACTTCTTCACGAGGCCGAGGTCGACGCCGATGTCGAGCAGTGAGCCCTCGCGGCTGATGCCCTTGCCGTACATGATGTCGAACTCGGCCTGGCGGAACGGTGGTGCCACCTTGTTCTTGACCACCTTGACCCGGGTGCGGTTGCCCACCACCTCGGCCCCGTCCTTGAGCGACT
>NZ_JASBSF010000300.1 GCF_030149085.1 Microbacterium sp.
ACGCGAACGACGTCGAGGCGGCCATGAAGATCATCGCGGGCACCGCCCGTTCGATGGGGATCACGGTGGAGGCGTAATCATGTGCAAGAACTCCAAGGCTTACCGCTCCGCCGCAGCCAAGATCGAAGAGGGCAAGTTCTACGGCCCCACCGAGGCCGTCTCCGTCGTCAAGGAGACCGGCTCGTCGAAGTTCAACTCGACCGTCGAGGTCGCCCTGAAGCTCGGGGTCGACCCGCGCAAGGCCGACCAGATGGTGCGCGGCACGGTCATCCTGCCGCACGGCACGGGCAAGACCGCCCGCGTCATCGTGTTCGCGACGGGCCCGGCCGCCGAGGCCGCGCTCGCCGCGGGTGCCGACGAGGTCGGCGGCGCCGAGCTCATCGAGAAGGTCGCCGGTGGCTACACCGCGTTCGACTCGGCCGTCTCCACCCCGGAGCTCATGGGTCAGGTCGGTCGTCTCGGAAAGGTGCTTGGCCCCCGTGGCCTCATGCCGAACCCGAAGACCGGCACGGTCACCCCGAACCCGGCCAAGGCCGTCGAGGAGATCAAGGGCGGCAAGATCGAGTTCCGCGTCGACAAGCACGCCAACGTGCACTTCGTCGTCGGCAAGGCGTCGTTCTCGGCCGAGCAGCTCGACGAGAACCTGAAGGCTGCGCTCGACGAGATCGTTCGCCTCAAGCCCTCGAGCTCGAAGGGCCGCTACATCCAGAAGGGTGCGGTGTCGACCACGTTCGGCCCCGGCATCCCGCTGGATGTCAACAGCATCGCCTGAGCAACGCTCTGATACGACAACGGCCTCCGCTGCGGCGGGGGCCGTTGTCATTCATCCACCCAGGACGAGACTGACGCCGAGGGCGATCATGACGACGGCGATGATCGCATCGAGGATGCGCCAGGCTCGCGGCGTCGCGAGCCACCGCCCGAGATACCGGGCTCCGAACCCGAGTGCGCTGAACCAGAGGACACTCGCGGCCACGGCACCGAGCGCGAAGACCCAGCGATCATCCCCGTGGGTGGTGGCGACGCTGCCGAGCAGAAACACCGTGTCGAGATAGACGTGCGGGTTCAGCCAGGTGAGCGCGAGGACCGTGAGCACGGTCGTCGACAGTCGCGTCTGTGTTGTCACCGCGTGGATCGCCGACGACGGCTCGGTGGCAGAGCCTGCGGCGGCTTCGGTCGACGGGTCGACAGTGAGTGCTCCGGAGGGGCGCCAGGCGCGCCTGGCGGCGAAGAGGCCGTACCCCACGAGGAAGGCCGCGCCCGCCCATCGCACCGCGGTCACCAGCCACGGCAGCGCTGCCAGTGCGAGTCCGACGCCCGAAACGCCCAGCACGATGAGGATTGCATCAGACGTCGCGCACACGACGACCACCGCGAGCACGTGTTCCCGACGGATGCCTTGGCGCAGCACGAAAAGGTTCTGGGCGCCGATGGCGACGATCAGAGACAGGCCGAGCCCGAGCCCGGCGAGGAGGGGAGTCAGCACCCCTCGACGCTAACGGTGAGTCCGAGTCAACTCCAGCTAAAGATTCTCACCAAGCATTAGCATCACTTCACATGAAGATCGACTTCGACCTGGCCGAGACGGTGGCGATCATCGCCGAGGAGGGAACGCTCGAGGCTGCGGCGCGACGGATGCGGATGACGCCGAGCGCGGTCAGCCAGCGCCTGCGGGCGATCGAAGATCAGCTCGGGCGAGTGCTGCTCGTGCGCTCGAAGCCCGTTCGCCCGACGGATGCCGGAGATGCTGTCATCCGGCTCGCTCGTCAGGCGCGCGTGCTCGAACACGATGCTCTCGCCGGCATGGGTGGGCTCCGCGCTGATGATGGGGCCGAGGAGGGGCCTGTGTCGGTGCCGCTGGCGGTCAATGCTGACTCGCTCGCCACTTGGTTCCTCACGCCGCTGGCACGCCTGAGCGCGCGGCATCCGATCGTGTTCGATCTTCACCGCGACGATCAGGACTTCACCGCCGCACTCCTGGAGGGCGGCACCGTGATGGGCGCCGTGACGTCCCGTGCAGAGCCGGTAGCAGGATGCCGCGTGACCGCGCTGGGGGTCATGCGCTACGAGGCCGTTGCTACCCCCGATTTCGTGGCCCGCTACCTCAGCACCTCACGGGACGACACCCGTGCGCTGGCCGCAGCTCCGCTCGTCCTCTTCGATCGTCGCGACGACCTGCAAGACAGGTGGTTGCGGGAGCAGGGGATATCGGGTTCGGAGGCCCCGAGGCACTACGTCCCGGCATCCCATGACTTTGCCCAGGCAGTCGGGCTCGGATTCGGGTGGGGGCTGCTCCCGGGCTTTCAGTCCGATGCTGGGCTCGAGAGCCGCGCGCTCGTGCGGTTGGGGGGTCCGCCGATTGACGTTCCCCTGTACTGGCAGCAGTGGAATCTGCGTTCGCCACTCCTGGATGCCGTGGCCGCCGAGATCGTCGAAGAGGGGCGACGGGTGCTTCGGCCTGCGCCCAGCCTCAATCGTCGCTGACGCGCAGCACGATCTTGCCGCGAGTATGTCCGCCCTCGATGTCGGCGTGTGCCTTCGCCGCGTCGGCGAGGTCGAGGACGTGATCGATGTACACCTGCACCGAGCGCGAATCCAGCAAGCGAGCGATGGTGGCGAGTGTTGCCCCTTCCGGAATCACTTTGTAGCTGGTCGCGCGGACGCCAACAGCTGCCGCCGCTTCGCGATACTCCGGCCATGATCCGGTGGGCACGAGAATGTAGATCCCACCGGGACGCAGGACCGAGAGGGAACGTGTGCCGATCGAGTCGGTCACGTTGCCGACGAGGTCGATGACGACATCCATATCGTGGACGACCTCTTCGAAGCGCGTCGAGGTGTGATCGATGACGACGGAGGCGCCGAGGTCGCGGAGCCAGGGGGCGTTGGCGCCGGATGCCGTGGCTGTCACATGAGCGCCGAAGTAGGCAGCGAACTGCACGGCGAAATGCCCCACGCCCCCGCTTCCCGCGTGGATGAGGATGCGCTGACCCTCGTGAGCGTGAGCGGTCTCGACCACCAGGCCCCACGCTGTGAGGGCCGCCACCGGAACTCCTGCTGCCTCGACGTGAGAGAGGGAAGCAGGCTTCCGCGCGATCGACAGCGTGGGCGCGACGACATACTCCGCGTAGCTTCCGGGCGTGCGGGGAAACCCTGCCATGCCGAAGACCTCGGTACCGACAGGGAACGGATGCGTCTCGAACGGGGACTCGACGACGACGCCGCTGAAATCGAACCCGAGGATCCCGGGGAGGTCTGAGACGGCAGGAGCGAGCCCTTTACCGGCGCGGGTCTTGGCATCGATCGGGTTCACACCTGCAGCGACAACGCGTACGAGCACCTCGCTGAGCACCGGGCGTGGTACGGGGACGGTAGCCTCGGTCAGGACGCGGGGAGCGCCCCACTGGGCGACGGTGACCGCCCGCATCACCTCCGGGACCTCCGCGGGTTCGGTCGAGAATGCCTGAGCTTCGTGGGATTGGCGTAGCGGCCGGAATCGCATCGGTCGCTCCTTCCGCGAACACGTCGTCTCAGGGTCGTGCACATCGGCGTCGACGTGACACTGGACGACCAGTGGAACCCCGCCCTCCGCGAGGTGATCTCAGTCAACCGCGCGATTGTCTCGCTCGTGTTACGTCGGTGTCACCGCGCCGATAAGACGCGCCAGTCAGCGCTTCGGGATGTCGCCGGAGGCGAAAGCGGTGAGCAGATCAGTGAGATCATCGATCGACTCGGTGGGCCACTCCGCGAGAGTATGAGAGAGCATCCGCTCGTACGGTGCTCGTGCGGCATCCAGTCGCTTCCGTCCCTCCGCGGTGAGGGAGATCAGCCGCGAACGGCGGTCGTCGGGATCAGCGGTCCGCTCGATGAACCCGAGGCTCTCGAGCTCGCTGATCTGCCGGCTGATCATTCCCTTGTCGGCCGTCAGGCGGTGGGCGAGAGTCGACGATGTCGTGGGTCCGATGCGGCCGATCGTGGCCAGGAGTTTGAATGTCCCGGGGAGCATTCCCGGGCTCACCTCATCGGCGATCTGCGCATAGAACTTTCGGATGCGCGAGATGAGCTCGGAGATCGCCCCCTCAAGCCGGTCGACTGCCGCGCGATGCTCGCGGGCTGCGGGGTCGAGGTCCTCGGGAGCTGCGGGTTCGCTCATCGTGGCGACCCCGGGCTGGATGCCGCGCGAGCAGTCTCGCCGCGGCGGGAACCGTCGGCATCCGTCGAGAAGTCGGCAGTGGCGGTGAGAGTGTCCATGCCCTCGGCGACTGACACGGTGGCGAGGTCGGCTTCGCTCGCTTCCAGCCGCTCGCGGTTCGTCATCCGAGTCAAGGGGACGTTCGGTAGGAACGCGATGGCGATGAGGCTCACGATCGCGAACGGAACGAGGATGAAGAAGGACTGTGAGATGCCTTGAGCATAGACGTCTTCGAAGATGACCCGCAGACCTTCGGGCATCGCAGAGACCTGCGGGAGGGATCCCGACTGCAGCTGCGAGGCCCAGCTCGAGGCCTGGTCGCCGAGGGCCCCGAGCGCGGCGGTGATGTCATCCTTTCGTCCCCCCAGCAGGTCGGTGACGCTGCTGGCAAGGGCTGCGCCCATGACGGCAACGCCGACGCTGCCACCGAGGCTTCGGAAGAAGGTGATGCCGGAGCTTGCAACGCCGATCTTCGTGGGCTCGGTCGTGTTCTGGACGACGAGCACGAGGTTCTGCATCGTCATCCCGATGCCGGCGCCGAGGAGGAACATGTACAGCGACACGAGAGCGAAGTTCGTGTCGTAGTGGATCGTCGTCAGCAGGGCGGAGCCGGCGATCAGCGAGATGCTGCCGGCGATGAGGTAGGGCTTCCAGTGCCCGAAGCGGGTGATCAGCTGGCCGACGCCGACGGATGCCACCAGAAGGCCGGCGATCATCGGGATCGTCATCAGCCCGGCCTCGGTCGGTGTGGCGCCCCGGGCCAGCTGCATGTACTGGCTCAGGAACACCGAGGCCCCGAACATGGCGATGCCGGTGGCGATCGAGGCGAGCACGGCGAGCGTGAACGTGCGGCTCCGGAACATCGAGAGCGGGACGAGGGGTTCGCGTGAGCGCAGCTCGACCACGATGAACGCAATGGCTGCGAGGATCGCGCCGCCCACCATCAGCAGGGTCGTCAGGCACCACCAGTCAAAGGAGTCCCCGGCGAGGGTCACCCAGATCAGAAGCAGCGAGACGGCAGCCGAGAGCAGGACGATGCCGAGGTAGTCGATCGAGACCTTGCGTGCGGTCAGAGGCTTCAGGTGGAGGGTCCGCTGCACGATGATCAGCGCTGCAACGGCAAACGGGAGGGCGACGTAGAAGTTCCAGCGCCAGCCGATCCCGTCGGTGATGACGCCGCCGACGAGGGGACCGCCGATGGTCGCAAGCGCCATGACGGCCCCGAACAGACCCATGTAGCGACCGCGCTCGCGCGGGCTGATGATGTCAGCCATGATCACCTGGCTGAGCGCCGCAAGGCCTCCGGCGCCGACGCCCTGCACGGCACGCATGGCGATGAGCCACTCGGTATTCGGGGCGAAGCCTGCCGCGGCGGTGGCGACGACGAAGATGCCGATCGCGAGCTGGAAGAGGAGCTTGCGATTTATCAGATCGGCGAGCTTGCCCCACACGGGCGTCGAGATCGCCGTCGTCAGGAGTGTCGCTGTCACGACCCACGTGAACGCGGCCTGATCGCCGCCGAGATCGTGGATGATCACCGGCAGCGAGGTGGAGACGACCGTCGAGGCGAGCATCGAGACGAACATGCCCAGGAGCAGGCCCGAGAGGGCCTCCAGGACCTGGCGGCGAGTCATCCCGGAGTCGGTGAGGGCGGGAGCTGGAGAAGAAGCGGATGCCATGGGTTGCCTTCTGGACGACGAGGATGTGGCTGCGCTCGTCATCGCGCAGTCATTGACAAATGTCAACTATACGCTATTTGGTTGACAGGAGTCAATTAGTTGGTCGACGTGCGTCATAGCGGAGCCCGACGGTGCCGGATGAGGCGAGGCGAGCGGCAGGGCGTGGCTGATCAGTCGGATAGTGCGAGGGCGCGATATGGCTCGCGCGTCGTGACCGGGGCGACAGTCAGCGTTCGGGTGCGCTGTGTGCGTACGTAGAGCTCATCAATGAGAGCCGTCGCCAGGCCGACCAGCCGCGCGATCTCCGTCTCATCGCGGTCAACCCACGCACACCGTGGCTCGTCGCCGACGGGGACGAAACCGTCATGCTGTTCCCAGGCGACGAGCGTGCGCTCGGCGCCGAGGACATGCTGCTGCCACCAGACCTGGCGGAGGTAGGAGCGGGGGATGCTGCGCCACTCCTTGTTCGTCGTCTTGATCTCGGCGAGGATGACGCGCCCCTGCGCGTCGACCACCACGCCGTCGGGGGTGGCGAGGTGGCGCTTCTCCACTTCGGCGTGAAAAAGCGCCGACGAGGGTTGGATGCCGTGCGTTGCGGCTACCCAGCGAGCGATCTCGGGTTCGCGCAGTCGCCCGTGGTTCGTATAGGCGTTGCCCGAAAAGCCGGAGCCCATGAGCTTGGCGTCGGCGGCGCGGGCGATGGCACGCTCGGAGGTGAGCGTCGCGACATCCGTTGCTGTGATCCCGCGCGAGCGGGCCCGCACCCACGCGACCCGGTCTCGTGAGTCGGCGACGATGCGCGCTTGGAGTTCGGGAGTCACCCCTCGACCCTACGTGCGGGTCGCGACCTCGGCGGCCCGTACACGCGAGGAAGCGCGAGAGCCTCGACACCGATTTGTCGGGCTGGCCGGGTGCCGCGTACACTTGTCGGAGCCGAAGACCGCCGGTCATCGGCGTGCGCGTAAGCGAACGTCGATCGAAGCACTGGAAGTTGTCCGTCAGGATCAACGCCCAGGGGCCTGCGCAGGTGTCACGAACAACGCCCATCCGGGCCGAAGCTCCGTGCGCTTGCGCCGGAGCTTTTCTCATTTTTGGGGGTCAGAGGCTCCCATCCCGCCACCGTGGGATGGGGACAAGACACAAGGAGTGGCCATGGCGCAGAAGGAAGCGACGGTTGCCGAGCTCACGAAGCATTTCGAGGACTCGACCGCCGTTCTGCTCACCGAGTACCGCGGCCTGACGGTTGCCGAGCTCAAGGAGCTTCGCAGTGCGATCCGTCAGGACGCCGAGTACGCCGTGGTGAAGAACACGCTCTCCAAGATTGCCGCGAACAACGCGGGGATCACGTCGATGGATGAGGACCTCAAGGGGCCCTCGGCTATCGCGTTCGTGCACGGTGACCCGGTCACCGTCGCGAAGGGACTGCGCGCCTTCGCCAAGGCACACCCTCTTCTCGTGATCAAGGGCGGATACTTCGACGGTTCCCCCCTGAGCGCGGAAGAGGTAGGCAAGCTCGCCGACCTCGAGAGCCGTGAAGTCCTGCTGGCGAAGCTCGCCGGCGCGATGAAGGCCTCGATGACCAAGGCAGCATTCGTCTTCAACGCACTGCCGTCCAAGGCCGTTCGCACGGTCGACGCACTGCGTGAGAAGCAGGAGTCCGCGGCCTGAGTCGGCCCCGGCGATAACCACACCCATCAAGGAGAATCATCATGGCAAAGCTCAGCACTGAAGAGCTGCTCGACGCGTTCAAGGAGCTCACCCTCATCGAGCTCTCCGAGTTCGTCAAGGCGTTCGAGGAGACCTTCGACGTCACCGCCGCCGCGCCCGTCGCGGTTGCCGCTGCCGGCGCCCCCGCCGGTGGTGCCCCCGCCGAAGAGGTTGAAGAGAAGGACTCCTTCGACGTCATCCTCGAGGCCGCTGGCGACAAGAAGATCCAGGTCATCAAGGTCGTCCGCGAGCTCACCTCGCTCGGCCTCGGCGAGGCCAAGGCCGTCGTCGACGGTGCTCCCAAGGCTGTCCTCGAGGGCGCCAACAAGGAGACCGCAGACAAGGCGAAGGCTGCTCTCGAAGAGGCAGGCGCCACGGTCACCCTCAAGTAAGTCCCCGCGACTTTCTCACGAAGGCCTCGGATGCTTCGGCATCCGGGGCCTTCGTGCATTCCCGGCATCCGAACCTGCACCCTCCCGCGCCGGGCGTGCCCGCTAGGGTGAACGCATGACCAGCGGTACCGATGTGGCAACGCAGCCAGGGCCCGAGCCGACCGGGGATGACGAGATCACCGGACTCGCGGCTGCCGAGGTGGCCGAGCGTGTGGCCTACGGCCGAACCAACGCCTATCAGGCCGATTCGAGCCGGAGCATCGGCAGCATCATCCGCGCCAACGTCTTCACGATCTTCAACGCCATCGTCGGGTCGTGCTTCGCCGTGCTCCTGCTCCTCGGGCGGTGGCAAGACGCGATCTTCGGCCTCAGCGCCCTGGCAAACACGATCATCGGTGTGTGGCAGGAGTTCCGTGCGAAGGCGGCGCTCGACCGGCTTGCCCTGCTCAATGCGCCCACCGCCCGCGTGCTGCGTGATGGTGTCGAGGCCGAGATCCACCCGACCGCTGTCGTGATCGACGACATCCTGGTGCTCCGCGCCGGTGACCAGATCGCTGCCGACGCCGAGGTCATTCATGCCCGCGGGCTCCAGGTCGACGAGTCGATGCTCACGGGCGAGTCGGATGCCGTCGACAAGCGCCCCGACGACGAGGCGCTTTCTGGGTCGATCGTCGTCGCGGGGGAGGGGATGGCGCGCGTCATCCGTGTCGGCGCCGATTCCTATGCCAACCGGTTCGCCGCCGAAGCCAAGCGCTTCTCGCTCGTCTCGAGCGAGCTGCGCTCCTCGATCAACCTCGTGCTCCGGGTTGTGGGCTGGGCGATCGGGCCCATGGCGCTTCTGGTCCTGAACGCCCAGATGATGGTCTTCGGCGGATGGGTCGCCGCCTGGGAGAGTGGCGACTGGGTTCAGGCGGCTGTGAACACCATTGCCGCGGTCACCGCGATGATCCCGCTCGGGCTCGTGCTCATGACGAGCATCGCCTTCGCGGTCGGCGCGGCAAAGCTCGCGGGGCGACAGGTACTCGTGAACGAACTCCCCGCCGTCGAAGGGCTGGCGCGCGTGGATGTCGTGTGTCTCGACAAGACCGGCACGCTCACCGCGGGCGAGATCGAGTTCGATGCGGTTCATCCCGTCGGCGACGCCGCGGCGCCCGGATGGGACGAGGCGCTGGCCTGGTACGGCGCCGACCCGGCGGCCAATGCGACAGCGCGCTGCCTGCGCGACCCGTACCCGCTCGACGCCCCCGTCGCCGCGGGGTCGGCGATCCCGTTCTCGTCGGCACGCAAGTGGAGCGCCGTCTCGTTCACCGATGGTCCGTCGGGTGCCTGGGTTCTCGGTGCTCCCGAGATGGTCTTTCCGGAGGAGACCGGGGTTGGAACCGATCTCGGGTCCCTCGTCGCCGACCTTGCCGCGACGGGACGGCGCACCCTCGTGCTCGGCCACTCGCCGCATCCGATCTCTGACGAACAGGCCGAGGCGGAGCGCATTCCCGACGACCTCGTCCCGATCGTCGTGCTCACCTTCCGCGAACAGGTGAGGCCGGATGCCGCGCAAACGCTGTCGTATTTCCGAGAGCAGGGGGTCGGCATCCGAGTCATCTCCGGCGACAACCCCCGCACTGTCGCTGCCATCGCACGTGAGGTGGGAGTGGATGCGCCCGAGGGGTTCGATGCCCGCCAGCTGCCCGAGGACGACGAGGCGCTCGCTGATGTGCTCGAGACGTACCACGTGTTCGGTCGCGTCACCCCCGAGCAGAAGAAGCGCATGGTCACTGCCCTGCAATCGCGTGGACACACCGTGGCGATGACCGGAGACGGCGTCAACGACGCGCTCGCGATCAAGACCGCCGACATCGGCATCGCGATGAACTCCGGCGCCGCTGCCACGAAGGCTGTCGCGCGTCTTGTGCTGCTTGACGGCCAGTTCTCGCACCTGCCCGACGTCGTGGCGGAGGGGCGGCAGGTGATCGCCAACATTGAGCGCGTCTCGATGCTCTTCCTCACCAAGACCGCCTACATCTTCGTGCTGTCGATCGTGTTCGGCATCCTGGTGCTGCAATTCCCGTTCCTGCCCAGGCAGCTCTCCATCACCGACGGGCTCACCATCGGCATCCCGGCGTTCTTCTTGGCCCTCATGCCCAACCGGCAGCGCTATATTCCCGGGTTCCTGCGGCGGTCGCTGAGTTTCGCGATACCCGCCGGTGTCGTCGTCGGGGCAGGCCTCACCCTCTACACGCTCGGCGCGCAGTCGCTCGGCGTCGACGAGCAGCAAATGCGAACGGGCGCGACGATCCTGCTCGCCATCGTCGGGATCTGGATCCTCACCGTGCTGTCCCGCCCGATCAACCGCTACAAGGGCCTTGTGATCGGCGCGATGTTCATCGGCCTGGTGCTGATCTTCTCGGTGCCCCTCGCTACCGAGTTCTTCCAGCTCACGGACCCGGGGGAGGATGCCGCATACCTGCTCACGGTAGTGATCGTGGCGACGATCGGCGGAATCGAGATCGTGCGGTTCATTCACCGCCGGTTCGTGGCGCGCGACACGGCTGCCAGGGCGGCGGGCGCGAAGACTGTCAGCGCCGGGCGTCAGCGGCGGCGCGGAAGAAGCGGTTCG
>NZ_JASBSF010000301.1 GCF_030149085.1 Microbacterium sp.
GGGCATCCGACACGACCCAGCCAGGATGCCGGGCACGGTGCAGTCGCGGGCTTCTCGGCGCGGCAGGACGCGAAGTGCGAGACTGGAGGCGTGAGCACGAGCCTGCCGTTCGAAAGCGCATACCGCCACGGCTTCGCGCGCGTCGCGGCGTGCACGATCCCGGTGGCGGTAGCCGACCCCGCGACCAACGCCGAAGCGGTTCTCGCGGCAGCGCGCGAGTGCGATGCGGATGCCGTCGCCGTCGCCGTGTTCCCCGAGCTCTGCCTGTCGGGCTACGCCATCGACGACCTCGTCATGCAGGACGCGCTTCTGGACGGCGTCACCCGCGCCATCGAGCAGATCGTCGCGGCATCTGTCGACCTCTTCCCGGTGCTGGTGGTCGGCGCCCCGCTGCACCACCGCAACCGCCTCTACAACTGCGCGGTCGTGATCCACCGAGGCGAGGTACTCGGCGTCGTACCGAAGGCGTACCTGCCCACGTACCGCGAGTTCTACGAGCGGCGCTGGTACGCGCCGGGTGAGGCATGGTCGGGCGAGGCGATCCGGATCGGCGCTCTCGAGACCGTCTTCGGCACGAACCTGCTCTTCGAGGCGCGTGATGTCGCGGGTCTCGTGGTGCACGTCGAGGTGTGCGAAGACATGTGGGTGCCCATCCCCCCGTCTTCCCGGGCTGCGCTCGCGGGGGCGAGCGTCATCGCCAACCTCTCGGGGAGCCCGATCACGATCGCCCGCGCCGATGACCGTCGCATCCTCGTGCAGTCCCAGTCGCTACGGTGCCTGAGCGCCTACGTCTACGCTGCAGCGGGCCTGGGCGAATCGACGAACGACGTGTCGTGGGACGGCCAGACGATGGTCTACGAAGCCGGCACGCTGCTGGCCGAGACCGAGCGCTTCCCCGATGGACCCCGCCGCAGCGTCGCCGACGTCGATCTCGACAGGCTGCGTCAAGACCGCATCCGTCAAGGCACCTTCGACGACAACCGCAGTGCACTCGGCGCCGATGACTTCCTCAGGGTCGAGTTCGTCCTCGATCCGCCTGCCACGGATGTCGGGCTTCGCCGTCACCTCGATCGGTTTCCGTTCGTGCCCGACGACCCTGCCCGCCTTGCCCAGGACTGCTACGAGGCGTTCAACATCCAGGTCGAGGGCCTCGTGCAGCGGATGCGGGCGATCGGCAACCCGAAACCCGTCATCGGCGTCAGCGGCGGACTGGACTCCACCCACGCCCTGCTGGTCGTGGCACGAGCCATGGATCGGATGGGACGGCCGCGCTCCGACATCCTCGCCTATACGCTCCCCGGCTTTGCGACCAGCGACCACACGAAGTCCAATGCGGTAGCCCTGGCGACAGCGATCGGCGCGTCGATCGAGACGATCGACATCCGTCCCACAGCATCCGAGATCCTCCACAGCATCGGACACGCGTTCAGCCAGGGAGAGCGGGTCTACGACGTCACGTTCGAGAACGTGCAGGCCGGCGTCCGCACTGATCTGCTGTTCCGCCTGGCAAACCAGAACGGCGGCATCGTCATCGGCACCTCCGACATGTCGGAGCTCGCGCTCGGCTGGGCTACCTATGGCGTCGGCGACCACATGAGCCATTACGCGGTGAACACGGGGGTCCCGAAGACCCTCATCCAACACCTCATCCGGTGGGTCATCGCGCACGGCGAAGACCAGGGAGCCGCAGCCCTCACCCCCGAGGCGACCACCGTGCTGCAGTCGGTTCTCGACACCGAGATCAGCCCCGAGCTCGTCCCCGCTGACCAGGACGGCAAGATCCAGTCGACCCAGGACCGCATCGGCCCGTATGCCCTGCACGACTTCACGCTCTTTCACGTGCTGCGGTACGGCATCCGTCCGTCGAAGATCGCGTTCCTCGCCGAGCGGGCGTGGCGGGATGGTGACGCCGGCGCGTGGCCCCCGGGGTTCCCGCTCGACGAGCGCTACGCCTACGACCGGGAGACCGTCGTGCGCTGGCTACGGGTGTTCCTGCAGCGCTTCTTCGGGTTCGCACAGTTCAAGCGGTCAGCCATCCCGAACGGTCCGAAGGTGTCGCCGGCGGGGTCGCTGTCGCCGCGCGGAGACTGGCGCGCCCCCTCTGACGGCAACGCGCGGGTGTGGCTTGCCGAACTGGATGCCGCGCTCGCACCGGCATCCGACGCCTGATCCCTCTCGGCTCGACCTCACACAGGAGTACGAGCGTCCTCGGCGTCGGCGAAAGCGAGAGTCACGACGAAGCCATCGCGAGAGAGATCGAGGATCGTGTACTGCGCCCTGCGGTCGGGCACCCACCCCCGCTGCCGAGTCGCGTCGAGTTTGACGACATCGGGCACAACGCGCGCGCCGCGACCATCGGCCTCCCGCACGGCCTGCACGCGCGTCCAGTGGTCGATGAGGTTCAGGATGTTGGTCTCGTCGAACAGGTGCGAGTGACGCTGCATCTCGTGGATCGTGGCCTCGTCGGGATGCAGGTCGCGGATGTCGAGCCCGATCGTGTACGGCTGATCGGTGAGCGCGACGACGGTTGCCGCGCGGAAGCTCGCGTTGCGGATGTGCAGCGGTAGTTCTTTGCCCTCAACGCTCGCGAACAACTGCGTGTGGAACCCGAACTGAGCCGGGGCTTCCCGCTCGACCCTGACGTCCTTCGGGTCGAGCTTGAGCTTGGCGGCGACGAGTTCCTTGGCCAGGACGCGCTTGCGATCGTGTTCGCTCATCGACGGGTCCCACCCGAGCCGCACATCGATCCCGTCGGGAGTTTCCAACACCACAGACTTCACTTGCGTCCTCCTGTCGTCGCCTCCCATCTTCGCCGCTGAGTGTGAACCCGTACACCTCGAAACGCCAGGCAAAATGAAGGCATGAGACTTCTCGTTGCGGCCCTCGACCGCGAGCTGGTTGCGTTTCCCGACGAGCTTCCCGGCTTCGACCGCCTTGTCACAGGCCCGGGAAAGCTCCAGGCGACGCACGCGCTGACGCGGGCCCTGGAACGCGGCGACTACGACGAGATCGTCGTCGTCGGCACCGCCGGTGCCATCCACGAGGATGTCGAGGCCACCGTGCACGAGGTCACCGCCGCGATCCAACACGATGTGACCGATCTCGACAATGTGGTGGGGCAGCACGTGTCTCTCCCGGCCATGCTCTCCTTCGGCGGGAGCGGTCACACGATCGCAACCGGCGACCACTTTGTGGACGACGCGGACGCCGCTGCAGGCATCCGTGATCTCGGAGCGACCCTCGTGGATATGGAGGTCTACGCGTATGCGTGGGTCGCTCAGCAGTACAACGTGCCGATCCGGGTGCTCAAGGCCGTGTCGGATCGCGCCCAGGACGGCGCGCGGTGGGACTGGGGCGAGGCGACGGATGCCTGCAGCGTCCTGCTCCTGGAGAGAGTGCGCCGAGACTACGATCTCTGAGCCCGCGGCCTCCCGGCTCAGGTCGGGCCCGCGCGACGCTCTTCAGCGTCGTCGGCTTCGGCATCCCGTGCCGCAGCTCGGCGCCGGGACAGGTCGACGATCGAGACGACGAACGCCAGCGCGATGAAAAGAGCGACTGACGACATCCCGATGAGATAGGCGTCGTGGTAGACGGCCAGCGAATCCCGGTTGCCGGTCTCACGATAGATCGTGGCGTAGAACAGGGCGAGAGCGACGGCAGTGCCGACGGCAGTACCGATGCGCTGACCGAGTTGACCCACCGAGCCGGCAAGACCTCCCTCGGACACCGGCACGTCCGCGAGCGCGAGGGTCTGGTTCGGTGAGATGACGAGCCCTCCCCCGAGGCCTCCGACGATCATCACGGCGCCCATCAGCCACGGAGTCAGCGCGGGCGTCGCGAAGACGGCGACGAGCACGAGACCGATCGCCGACACCAGGACCAGGATGAGTCCACCAACGACCAAGGGGCGACCGATGCGGGTCACGAGGTTGCCGCCGACCCAGGAGGCCACGGCGCTCGGGAGCGCGAAGCCGATGGTGACCATCCCGGCAAAGACCGGCTCGAGCTCGAGCCCCGTCTGCAAGTACAGGGTGGTCAGCAGGAAGAGGGCGGGGAGGGCCGCGAAATACGAGGTAGCGAGCAGGGTGCCGTTGCGGTAGGACGCGACGCGAAAGAGCGAGAACGGGATCAGTGGCGCATGCCCGCGGGCAGCGTAGCGCCGTTCCCAGGCGACGAAGAGGGCCGCGAACAGGACGAAGACGGTCAGCAGCCACCACCGACGCGGGTCGTCGTCGGGTGAGCCCGTGGTGAACAGGAACGGCCACATCAGGGCGAGCACCGTCACGCCGAACAGGATCACACCGATCGGATCGAGAGCGATGCGGCGCCCGGTGTGGATCCGCGTGGTCGGAAGCACCCAGACCGCCGCGGCGATCGCGGCGATTCCCAGGGGAACGTTCATCCAGAAGATCCAGCGCCAGCCGTCATCCGGACCGCCGAGAGCGATCATGAGCCCACCGAGCGTCGGCCCGAACGCCGTGGCGAGCCCGATCGTCGCTCCGAACAGACCGAACGCGCGCCCCCGCTCGGCCCCCTGAAAGATCTGCTGAATCAGCCCGAGGACCTGCGGCATCTGGATGCCGGCAGCAACACCCTGCAGCAACCGGAAGACCATGAGAACCACGATGTTCGGAGCCAGCGCGCACCCAAGACTTGCGAGAGTGAACAGGATCAGGCCCACCAGAAACAGCGCGCGGCGGGAACGCTGGTCGCCCAGGCGCCCCATGGGAACCAAGAACAGACCGAAGGTCAGGACGTAGCCCGAGACGATCAACTGGAGCTCGGTGGAACCTGCGCCCAGAGCATGCTCGATCGAGGGCAGCGCAACATTGACCTTCGACAGGTCGAGGATCGTGATCGCCGCGACGGATGCGGCGACGGCGAACGCTCGCCACCGCGCGGCGTTGGTGAGCGGGATCGTGGTGGTTCGTGGCTGCAACGACGCCCCCGAATCCGAACTCACCCTGCCAGCGTATGCCCCTGCCGATCGGGCATGGCCCGTAACGGTGCCACTCGCGGTCAGAGCAGGCTGGACGCGGTCTCGGTGATGACGCTTGAGCCGTGCGGCGTCGCTTCGACGAGGATGCCGATTGGAAGCTGCTCCTTCATCGCCTCGACGTGACTGATCACGCCGATCGTGCGGCCGCCCGAGCGCAGGTCGTCGAGGGTGCGAAGCGCCAGCTCGAGAGTCTCAGCATCCAGCGACCCGAACCCTTCGTCGATGAAGAGCGTGTCGAGCCGGATGCCGCCCGCGCGGCTCGTGACGACCTCTGCGAGGCCCAGGGCGAGAGCGAGGGAGGCAAGGAAGGTCTCGCCGCCGGACAGCGACTGGGGAGGACGGGTACGGCCCGTATACGCATCGTGGACATGGAGCCCGAGGCCCGACGCGGCGCCTCGCCGCGCCAGCGTGTCGGTGTGTTCCAGACGGTAGCGCCCGTCGGACATGTCGGCGAGACGCAGGTTCGCGGCAGCGACGATCTCTTCGAGTTCGGCGGCCAAGACGAAGGTCTCGAGCGTCATGCGCATGGTGTTCGGGGCGCGCCCGGCGAGTGTGTCGGCCAGACGCACGATGGTCTGGTGCTGCTCGCGCCGCTCATGTCCGTCGCGATCGAGCTTCTCGATTGCCTGTCGCAGGTCACCGAAACGCGCGACGCGCTCACGCACCGCTGCCAGTTCGGCGACGGCACGCTGCCAGGTGTCGCGAGCGAGCGTCGCCTCGCCAAGCGAGGCGTCTGTGTCGACGAGGTCATCGGGCGCGTCGGCGAGCTGCAGCTCGATTTCGAGCAGCCGCTCCTTCGCGATTCGTCTCGCGGCGTCGTGATCGCTCAGCCGCGACGACAGGTCTTCGAGCTGGGTGGGTGTGAGCAGCGCGGCACGTGCTGACGGGGCATCGGGGAACGAGGATGCCGCGACTTCCGCGTCGAGCTTGCGATCGGCATCCTGCCGCCGTTCGAGCGCGACCTCATGAGCGCGGCGAGCCTCGGCGAGCCGCTGCGCGGTTCGCCGCCGAGCCTCGGCGTCGACGATCCGCGCGTGGACGCTCGGGAAAGCACCGCGCGCGGTTGCGACAGCTTCCTCAGCCTCGGCAATCCGACCGCTCAGGACAGTGCTGGCGGTGTCGAGTTCTGCCAGGCGAGCGGCAGCAACGTCCAGCTCTCCCCGCAGTTCGTGCTCACGGGCCTCGAGATCACCGCGCAGACGGCGGGCGTGATCGAGTGCCTCGGTTGCGCGCTCGGCGAGGTCCAGCCGGGACTGACTTTCACCCTGACGCGCCTGAAGTTCTTCGACCGAGCCTTGCGCCCGAGCGCGGGCGGCATCGACGCGCGCGGTGATCGCGGTAAGGCGCGCGGCGCTCTCGCGATCCACCGCCAGGGCACGGTCGCGATCTTCTTCGGCGGCCGCGAGGACAGTATCAGTGACGGGATCATGGTTGCTCGGAGCGGGCTGGGGGTGATCGAGCGAACCGCAGACGGGGCAAGGGTCATCATCGGTCAGCCCGTCGGCAAGCTCAGCGGCAAACCCGGCCAGGCGCCGACGCACAAGCTGTCCCCACCCGGCCACAGCCTCTTCGACGGCGCGCGACGCCTCGAGCCGGTCGGCGCTCGCCTGGGCAAGCTCGACAGCCGCCGCTTCGGCCTCTCGCGCGGCGATCAGGCGTGCGGCAAGATCCTCGCTCTCGGCGCGGGCTGCATCGAGTCCCGCCGCAGCGACGGACAGTTTCTCGATCTCATCCCCGAGCCGCCCGCGCTCCTGTTCGGCCAGGGTGAGCGCGGCGCGGGTCACGGCGAGAACCGCCCGAACCGCATCCACTTGCGTTGCCACTCGGGTCAGGTCGGCGCGGTCTGCGGCGAGTTGCTGCTCAGCTTTCTCGGCATCCTGCCATCGCGCGATGTCCCCCGTGAGCGCCTGGGCCAAGGCAAGCAGATCGTGGACGTCGAGGGCGGTTTCGACCCCCGCCGCAGCGTCAGCGAGCACCGCCGCCTCGACTGCGCCCGCCGCCTCGACATCGGCACGGGCGCGGGCCGCCACGTCGATCGCGGCGCGCAGCGGCTCGGCAGAGCGAGCGCCCTCGAGGAGCGCTCGATCCAGCGCGAGCGACGCAGACTCGATCTCGATCGCCGCCATACGCTCGCGCGCGGCGTTGCGCTGCTGTTGCTGCTCGCGCAGCTGGCGCACGCGGGTGTGCGCGGCTTCTGCGGCAGCCAGGGCCACGTCGGCCCGCTCGACGGCGTCAGCGCGGGTCTGCAGATCGTATCCCGCGCGGGCAGCCACGCGTTCCAGGTCGATTGTCTCGTCCGAGACGTGCCATCCGGCCTCTCGTGCGAGCGCTTCGACGTCACTCTGCAGGCGCTGCAGGTGCCCCGCATCGCGCTCCTGTTCACGCTCGGACTCGCGTCGGCGTTCGTCGAGGCGCTTCTCGTAGTCCTCGTAGATCTGGGTGCCGAACAGCGTTCGCAGCACCCGCTGCCGATCGGTGTTTCCTGCCAGCAGGAACTGCGAGAACCGGTTCTGGGCGAGCAGGATCACCTGCAGGAACTGCTGGTGGGAGAGCCCGACGACCTGGTGGATCGCGTGGCCCACGTCCCGCGGCCCGGCGGCGTACCCCACCCAGTGCTCGCTGCCGTCCGCAGCCGGTTCCAGCCGCTCGAGCAGAGCGTCGGCCGCGACGATTGTCATGCCGGTGCCGCGACGCTTGGGGCGTTCGTAGTCCGGCGAGCGCGAAATGCGCCAGCGGTCGCTTCCGGTGCTGAACTCCAGCGTGACCTGCGTCGGATCGTCGGGGCCGCAATGATCGCTGCGCAGGCGCCGATCGACGCCGTCGTAGCGCGGGACAGTGCCATAGAGGGCGAAACAGATGGCATCGAGGATGCTGGACTTGCCCGCTCCGGTGCGGCCGGCGATCACGAACACCCCCGAGGGGGCGAGAGCGTCGAGGTCGACATCCTGCCGTTCTCGGAAGGGGCCGAACCCTTCGATCTGCACCCGGTGGATCCTCACGCGACGGCCTCCGCTACCGTACGACCCTCGATCACCTCGGAGATCAGCTCCGCCTCCGCCGGGCTGGCACCCTCACCCTCGCGGACGTGAGCAAGGAAGGCGCCGATGAGTTCGACGTCGGTCCGAGCCGTCCGCACGCGGCCGGCGTAGGTCTGATCGTCGCGCTCGTGCTGACGCTCAGGGGCGTGGACCACTGCCGCGCAGAAGGGGAAGCGCTCTTGCAGTCGGCGCAGCGGATCGCGCTGCGGTGTGGCATCCGTGTATTCGGCTCGCACCCACGCTGCCGCGGCGTGCTCGTGGTCAGCAGCGGAGCACAGGTCATCGAGCGTCCCGCGAATCGTGACGAGGCGGCGCGGGATCGGCAGGTCGAGCCAGGTGACAGAGGCTTCGCCGGTAGCCGAGAGATCGACA
>NZ_JASBSF010000306.1 GCF_030149085.1 Microbacterium sp.
CGCGCGCCATCGAGCAACTCACTCGGCGCCGCAAGGGCGACACGACCGACCAGCTCCCCTTGGGTCGCAAAGTCGAACTTCGTTGTTGATGTGAGAGTGTTCTGTGTCTGTTGATTGATCAGTGTCCGCAGTCGCTTCGCCTTACTCGCCAGCGCCGCGTTGTATTGGCTCTCGATTGCGGCTTCGTCTGCAGCCACTCCGGCGTGGCTGACATCCGTCATGAGATCACCTCCAGTGCGCAAACGGCCAGGTAGCGAAGCGATACGGCGTTCGGCTTCTTCGCTTCCAATTCCGCCATCAGCGTCTCGAACCGTTCCTGTTGTCGACGTCGTTGGCCTTCGACCATCCGCAGGACCTTATGCCCTCGGTCGCGCTCGAGCATCGTCTGCATGCGACGCTCGATGCCCTTCATACGTCGGGAGTGCTGATCAGTGAGGATTGCACGTCGCGCCTCGGTGAGTGCGCCCTCTTCGATGTCTCGGCGATCCTGGACCTCGCGGTGTCGACGTTCGAGTTCGCGCTTTGCTCGACTTGCCAGGCGAGGAAGCGCGGTGGCTTCCACAGCACTGCCCTCGCGCAAAGTTCCCTTGGCCAGGGCAGCCAGGACCGCGTCTGCTGGGCCATCGCCCTTCGACAGTCCGTTGTCGTCGACGGAGGCGCCCCATATCTCGTCACCACCCCGGCTGGCGTGTTCGGCATGCGCGAGTACGACCAGATAGCGGCCGGGGGCGACCTCTTCTGTGGCTCGGATGCGGACCGAGGCGAACCGCGCGTGCCTATGCCCCGGAACCTCAGTGGCCGCCATGACCAGCGGATGGGTGGCCGAGAGCAGGTCGATTTCGCTGGTGCGCGCAAGCTCCTGATCGAGGGACAAGTGGATCGAGACATGGTTCTGAAGGTCGGAGATCAACGTGCCCGTCTCGGCGCGTGTTCGTCGCCCGCGCTGCGTTAGGTCTACGACCCTCGCCGCCATGGCGGGGTTTCCCTGTACTTCGATGGTTCGGCCATCAGCGCTCCAGCTGACAGCGTCGCCTCCATCCGTGTGCGCCCAGTCGTCGAGCAGGTGGGCAAGCTCGACCTGCCCGAGGTATCGACCGGTGGCGATGAGCTCGTCCTCGAGCCCAGCGACCTCTACATCATTGGAGATGATCAGCCCCGCGGCTGAGTCAGCCACTTGCCGGAGGCCCTGCCGTTGAGCCTCGATCGCCGTGAGGAACTGCCTCGCCTTCTCTTCCTGCTGCGCGGGCGTGAGCCGGAAGTCCATCGCCGCACGGAGAACGTCCATGTGCTGACCGATGATCGGTTCGAGCTCTCCGATGGACTGCTCGAAGATCGCGATTCGTTGCAGCACCCGAAACATGATTCGCGAGTCGATCGCCTCGTCGTTGTAGAAGTTCCGGATGAGGATCTTCTCGGACTCTTGACCGATGCGGTCAATGCGGCCGATGCGCTGCTCGATCTCCATCGGGTTCCACGGCAGGTCGTAGTTGATGACCGCCGAACAGAACTCGAAGTCAAGACCCTCGGAAGCAACGCGGTTCGCGAAGAGGAAATCGTACTGGCCGGCACGGAAGTCCTTCATGATCTTTCGGCGCTGCTCGTGCTTGACGTCGCCGCTCAGCACAGCGATGCGGAAGTCCGCCTTGTACGCCGTCTGAAGATACTTCAGCGTGGCTTTCGACCAGGTGAAGAGCAGCGCTTGGCGCCCGAGGCCGTGAAGCTCGCGCAACACCTCACCCAGCGCGTCCAGCTTGGTGTCCGGTGTGGTGAGCACCGTACGGGCTGCCGCCACGAGCTCGGGGTGCGGTTCGACCCAGTTCGCGCCGCGGCCGTCCGATGCGTCCCCGACCCAGACCTCCGGATCCGATTTGAGGACCTCCTTGGCCGCGAGGTGGATGCTCGTGCTCGCCAGACGTATCGGCATCTGCATCGAGAAGTAGAGGGGCGTGTTCGCGAGGTCGACCGTGAGCTGGGCCGCCAGGACCTTCAGGCCGTCCAGCACGGTGATCTGCCCGGCCTGCGAGAGCACCAGCAGGCCGTCGATGTGCGGCGACCCGGCGAAGCCCACCACGAGGTCGGCCACGCCGTCGCCGCTCCAGTCGTCGACCGCGACGGCGGAGACGCCGACGGCCCCGCCGCCCGTGATCGGGCCGGCCACGTGGATGCCC
>NZ_JASBSF010000311.1 GCF_030149085.1 Microbacterium sp.
CGAGCGCGAACTGCTCGCGGGTCGGGCTGTCAAGTATCTCGATCGAACGATCGACCCAGCCCGCCAGCCGCATTCAGCCCTCCGGCTCTTCCACGGCGGCCACCATCGTCTCGAGGGTCTCGAGCAGTACATCAGGCTCCGGCGGAGTCCCGCGGTGCACCGCCGCGACCATCCGCGATTCAAGAGCAGAAGTCGCCAACGAAATGCTCGTCCCTTGCAGCCGCGCCCACCGCTCGGCCAGGCTCTTGAACGCACTCGAAGCCACAACCGCTGCGAGTCGAGCCCGCTCTGGGTCCTCTCCTACGCGCCTTCGGAGTCGATCTGGGTCTGCGCCGGTAATGCTTGCCAGGGCGTTTATGACCGCCGGCACCTGGGGTGCGTTCTTGTTGCTCTCCCAGCCGAAGACATCCCTGCTCGTGACATCCCAACCCCGGTCTGCCATCTTCGCTGCGAGACCACTCACGGACAGGCCCGCTCGCTTGCGCGCTGCTGCGAGTGCCTTTCCATCGAGCGCAATCTCTGGGTCAGGCACGAGGCCGAGCATCGCGGCCACCGGGTCCTCTGGGAGCGGAGGCGGTTCCTGCTCAGCCTCCCAGGCCAGGTCGGCTGCATCGAGGAGCGCACGCAGGTCTGGTCGCCCCTCAAGGTACTCGGCACCCGAAACGAGGGCTGACCGTCCCGCCCGAGCGTCAAGGATCTCTGCAATCACGTCCTCGTCGTTATCTGAACTCATCGTCACCCTCCTTTCTCAACGGCTGCGCGGATCTCCGCCAGCACCTTCGTGACGATCTGACTAATTCGAGGTGGTGTCACACCCAACTCAGCCGCAACCTCTGCTCGCGCCCGGTCGAAGACCACGATCTCTCTGAACACGGTACGCGTCCGATGATCGAGCCGCGCCAGGACGGCGCGCGCCACGGCTAGCGCCTCGATTCGCTCAAGAATCTCGTCCTCCACTACCACGTGGTTGGTCTCGGGGATGTACTCCTCCGAGAGCGGCATACGACGGGACATGTACGCCGACGTTGCCATGTCCAGCGCTCTCCGTTTAGCCGTCGCCACAAGAAGTGCTTCCCAGCTGCGGGGCGCTTCCGTCGGCGGCGACTGCATGAGCGACACCATGGCGTTATGAACAGCATCTTCTGCGAGGTCTACGCGTCCACTTCCGCACAGCACCTCACGGGCGGCCCCGAACATCGCCTCGCGATGCTTCTGATACAGAGCCGCCCAATCTATCGAGGCGTCCGGCATCAGCCGTCGCCCTTCCAGCTTGCGAGCATCTCGCTACCTCCATCTGCGTCGATGAGTGACGCTTACAAGGTAGTCGAGCGAGCGCCCGTTTTAGTTAGCCCCTGACCTATGAAATGTTGCCGGGTCGGACACGACTAGACCCTGCTCCTCGTCCGGGTGCAATGAGCGTTACCACCGCCAAG
>NZ_JASBSF010000316.1 GCF_030149085.1 Microbacterium sp.
GCATTCTGAACGGATGCCGAAGCTCCTCGTCCGCGTTCCCTCCCCGCTCCTCGCTCAGGGGGAACTGACACACCTCGACCGAGTCGAGGCGGATGCCGATCTCGCGCTCTCCCAGTGGCGGGACTACGTCTCGGTATACCGCGATCGTGGCTGGCAGATCGTCGACGTTACGGAGGCCCCGGATCAGCCCGACGGTGTCTTCATCGAGGATGCCCTCGTCGTGTTCGACGACATCGTGGTGATCGGTCGGCCCGGCGCCGAATCTCGACGGGGCGAGATCGCAACGGCCCGGGCGGCGGCAGACACGCTGGGCCTCCCTGTGCACGAGATCAAGGCCCCCGGCACGCTCGACGGCGGCGATGTGCTCAAGATCGGGCGCACGGTGTATGTCGGGGCGTCATCCCGGACCAACGATGACGGCATCCGTCAACTGGATGCTCTGTTGAGCCCCCGGGGATGGAAGATCGTGGCCGTGCCGGTGACGCGGGTCCTGCATCTGAAGAGCGCCGTGACCGCGCTTCCTGACGGCACGGTCATCGGCTACGAGCCGCTCGTCGACGATCCGTCGGTCTTCCCGCGCTTCCTTCCTGTGCCCGAAGAGCACGGCACTGCGGTGGTTGTCCTCGATGAGGTGACGGTCCTGATGTCGGCGGATGCTCCGCAGACCGCCGCGTTGCTCCGGTCGCGCGGGCTGAGCGTCATCCAGACGCCCGTGACCGAGTTCGAGAAGCTCGAGGGCTGCGTCACGTGCCTCTCGGTCCGCGTGCGTCGCTGATTCGCAACGCCGCGATAGGCCTCAGGCGTGCAGCGCCTCGTTGAGGGTCACCCCGACACCGGCGCGCCGCACTGCCTCGATTGCGCCCGTGAGGGAGTTGCGGCGGAACAGGATCCCGTCGCGTCCAGAGAGCTCAGCGCCCTTGACGGTCGGGTGCGTGCCGTCGGCACCGACTGGCTCGTCAGCAAGCACGATCTTCGACCCGGCGGTGACATACAACCCTGCCTCGACGACGCAATCGTCTCCGAGCGAAATACCGATGCCGGCGTTCGCGCCCAGGAGCGTCCGCTCACCGATCGAGACACGGTGGGCGCCGCCGCCCGAGAGTGTGCCCATGATCGAGGCTCCACCGCCGATGTCGCTGCCGTCACCGACGATCACGCCCTGTGAAATGCGCCCCTCGACCATGCTCTGACCGAGCGTCCCGGCGTTGAAGTTCACGAAGCCTTCGTGCATCACCGTTGTGCCCGGCGAGAGATAGGCGCCCAGCCGGACGCGTGATGCGTCCGCGATGCGGACCCCGGCGGGCACGACGTAATCGGTCAGGCGCGGGAACTTGTCGAGCCCCTGTACCTGGATGCCGGCGCGCTGCAGTCGCGGACGGCGCTGGTCGAGCCCTCGAGGGTCGACGGGGCCGGCATTGGTCCAGGCAATGTTCGGGAGCGCGCCGAAGATGCCGTCGAGGTTCAGGTCGTTCGGAGCGACGAGTCGGTGCGATAGCGCGTGGAGGCGGAGGTAAGCATCCGGAGTACCCGAGGGTGCCGCGTCGAGATCGATCTCGACCTCGACCTGCTCGATGCTGACCCCACGGGTGTCATCCGCTCCCACGGCCTCGACCACAAGAGCTCGCGCAGCCTCGTGAGCGTCCTGGTTATCGGACAGCGCACCGGATTGGGGGGAGGGGTACCAGGTGTCCAAGACCATGCCGTCTGCTGCGACAGTTACCGCCCCGATGCCGCTGATCATCCGCTGTGCCGTCATCGTTCCAGGGTATCGACTCGCGCTTGCTCGGATTGTTCCTGTGACGCCTCGCCCACCGCACGACCGAGGGCCCTGGCTAGACTCGAGGGGTGCTGGACCTGACCTCGAATTCTGTCGATCTCACCCGCGCGATCTGCGACATCCCCAGCGTCTCTGGCGGCGAAGGACATCTCGCAGACCTGATCGAGGAGGCAGTGCGTGCTCTGCCCCACCTCGAGGTCATCCGGGATGGCGACACGATCATCGCTCGTACGAACCTCGGAAGAGATCGTAGGGTCGCGATCGCCGGACATATCGACACGGTGCCGATCAACCGAAACGTTCCCACCCGAACAGTCGACATCGACGGCGAAGAGTTCATCTGGGGGCGCGGAACCGTCGACATGAAGGCCGGCGTTGCCGTTCAGCTCAAGCTCGCCGCCGACCTCGTTGCACCCAAGGCTGACATCACGTGGATCTGGTACGACCACGAGGAGGTCGCTGCAGCCCTCAACGCCCTCACTCGCATCGCCGCGACCCGTGCCGACCTGCTCGCCGCTGATTTCGCGATTCTCGGAGAACCCTCCAACGGGCAGGTCGAGGGCGGCTGCAACGGTCACATGCGCGCCATCATCAGGACCCACGGTGTGCGCTCGCACAGTGCGCGTTCGTGGATCGGTGAGAACGCCATCCACAAGGCGGCACCGATCCTCGAGCGGTTGGCTGCCTACACGGCGCGTGAGGTGCCGGTCGACGGCCTCGTGTATCGCGAGGGACTCAACGCCGTACGCATCGCCGGCGGTGTTGCAGGAAACGTCATTCCCGACCTGTGCGAGGTCGAGGTCAACTACCGCTTTGCTCCCTCGCGCAGCGGCGCCGAGGCTGAGGCTCACGTCCGAGAAGTCTTCGAGGGTTTCGAGGTCGAGGTCATCGATATGGCCGAAGGTGCCCGGCCGGGGCTCGACGATCCGCTGGCGCAAGAATTCGTGGCTGCTGTGGGCGGCACAGCTCAACCCAAGTACGGCTGGACGGATGTTGCCCGCTTCTCAGCCCTCGGCATCCCCGCCGTCAACTACGGTCCGGGGGACCCGCAGCTGGCCCACCACGACGAAGAGCGCGTTGCCGTCGCCCAGATCCGGGATGTCGAGCGCGGGCTGCGCGCGTGGCTGACCTGACGACAGCGGCACCGGCGCCGCCCTCCCGGCGGTCGATCCCGCCGGCGCTGACGATTGCGCTCATCTATCTCGCTGCGCGGGCCGTCACGTTCGGCTTTCTGATCCTGGCTGCCGCGTTATCGGCCGAGGGCACACGTTTCGGTGCGGGGGCGAGCGTTCAAGACCTCGTGGTGGGCTGGGACGCCCAGTGGTACTGGTATCTTGCCGTCAACGGGTATCCGGCTGACCTACCGCTAACTGACGCGGGCGCGGTAGCCGAGAACCAGT
>NZ_JASBSF010000321.1 GCF_030149085.1 Microbacterium sp.
TTCTCGACGGTGTAGCGGTATGCGGACTTTCCTGCCCACGGCTGCACGAGCGCGTAGCCCAGGATCTGACCGGTCGGTGACTGAGCGACGAGAAAGGGCAGGTCGAGCTTCGCCAAGAACGCGAACTTCTCGCGCCATTGCGCGATCGACCAGACCTTCTCATCGAAGGTCACGACGGAGTTGCGCACGTAGTAGTTGTAGATCTCCCGAATGTCGGGGATGTCGCGCTCCTCGGCGGCCCGGATGACGTAACTGAACGGCCCTTCAGGCTCGGACCGCCGTCGCAGATGGAAGGGAAGCCGCCGCTTCTTGTCGTATTCCTCTTCCAGCATGAGATCAGCCTACGCCGACCGCTCGACGCGCCAGTCGATCGGTTCTGCCCCCTGCTGCTCCAGCAGCTCGTTGGCCCGGGAGAACGGGCGGGAGCCGAAAAACCCACGGCTCGCCGACAGGGGTGAGGGATGCGGCGACTCGATGATCGGAACCGGCCCCAGCAGGGGCCGCAGACTGGCGGCATCCCGCCCCCACAGGACGGCGACAAGCGGCTGGTCGCGTGCTGCCAGCGTTCGAATCGCGTGCTCTGTGACAGCCTCCCAACCCCAGCCGCGGTGCGAGCCGGGAGCGCCCGGGGACACGGTGAGGACACGGTTCAGCAGCATGACACCCTGCTCGCTCCAGGCCGACAGGTCGCCGTGAGAAGCTGCCGGAATGCCGAGGTCATCGTGGAGCTCTCGATAGATGTTCCCGAGGCTCCGCGGCAAGGGCCGGACGTGAGCGTCGACAGCGAATGAGAGACCGATGGGGTGTCCGGGCGTCGGATAGGGATCCTGACCGACGATGAGAACCCGCACGTCTGCCAGCGGACGCGCGAAGGCGCGGAGGACTCGATCTCCCGCCGGTAGATAGCGCCGCCCGGCGGCGACCTCAGCCCGCAGGCGCTCCCCGATGCCCGCGATCCGATCGGCGACAGGCGAGAGAGCCTCAGCCCAGCCGCTGTCGATCAGACCGGCGTCGGCGAGCTCGGGCAGGGACATCGCCATGGGTCAGGCCGACTCCGTGACCGCGGCATCCTGCTCGATGACCGACCCCTGCCACGACCACGGGAAATCGATCCACAGGTCGGTGTCTTTCCACGACCAGTCCGGACGGATGATCGTCGTCGGCTTCGTGTAGATGACGACGCTGCGCACGATCGCGCCACGATCGGTCAGCAGACGCACCGCCAGATCGAGCGTGCGCCCGCTGTCGGCGACATCGTCTACGAGCAGGACACGACGACCGTCGAGGTAGGCCATATCCATCTCTGGGGGCAGGAGCTCGGGATCGGGAAGCACCGTGCCGATGCCGGTGTAGAACTCGACGTTGATCGCCCCGCAGTTCTTGACGCCGAGCCCGTACGCGATGGCGCCGGCAGGCAGGAGCCCGCCGCGGGCGATCGCGACGACCACATCGGGCATGAAGCCATCAGCCACGATGGTGCGGGATAGCTCACGCGTGGCATCTCCGAACCCTTGCCAGGTCAACGTTTCCCGCTCGGTCGTCACCGGTTCTCCTCTCGGTTACCCCCGCACCAGACTAGGCGGCGCCGCGGTGCTATTCTCGCGGGCATGCCCGCCGCATCCGCCCTCGACCGGTTGCGCGGAACGGGCCTGGGAATCACTGCAGGGCTGATCGGCTGGTTCATCCTCGTCGAATTCGTCAGCGGCATCATCCAGGGCTACTACGTTCCGCTCTTCAGTGACATCGTCATCGACCTCGGCATCCACGATTCGGATGTGAACTGGTTCGAAGCTGCCCAGCTGCTGCTGTCTGCGCTCGTCGTTCCGATTCTCGCGAAGCTCGGCGACATGTACGGGCACAAGCGGATTCTGCTGATCTCGTCCATCCTGACCGCTGCAGCCAGCTGGTGGCTCGTGTTCGCGGGAGACTTCTGGACCTTCCTGATCGCGTGGGCATTGCAGGGGTTCTACGTCGTCTGGCTGCCGCTGGAGGTCGCGCTCATCTTCGAGCGCGGTCGCCGCCAGAACCGCGGCGTTTCCTCCACCCGGCGCGCAGCTGGGCTCCTCGTCGTCGGACTGCAAGCCGGTGCGATCGCGGGGGCGCTTGCCGCAGGCGCGATCTTCGAAGCGACCGGCGACCTCACCGTCACGATGATGATTCCCGCGATCGCGGTCACCCTCATCGCCGGGGTCATCTGGCTCGGTGTTCCCGAGTCTGAGCCCACGACGGGTCGGCGCCTGGACACCTGGGGCTTCGTGCTGCTGACGTGGGGTCTGTTGCTGGTGACGGGCGCCCTGGTCTACATGCGCATGATCCCGCAACTCGACCTCGGCGAGAACGCGTGGTGGTGGGTGGTCGCGCTCTTTGCCGCCGGGCTTGGCGTCTTCGTCTGGTTCGTCCGGTTCGAACTGCGCCAGGACGACCCCGCGATCGACATCCGGGTCCTGCGGCGACCCGAGATGTGGCCCGTGCAGACGACTGCGTTCCTCGTGGGAATCAGCCTGCTCGGCGCCCAAGGGCCGCTGTCGACGTACGCGGGAACCGACTCATCTCTCGGCTACGGACTGGGGCTGTCGGCGTCGCAGCGCTCGTACGTGATCGGCGTGTATCTGCTCTCCCTCATCATCGGCGCCATCATCTTCGCCGTGCTGTCGCGTCGGGCCAATCCCCGACTCATCCTGATCGGCGCATCGCTTCTGGTCGGCATCGGCTACACGCTGTTCTTGCCGTTCCACCTCGAGCTCTGGCAGGTGCTGCTGAACCTCATGATCGCGGGCCTCGGCTCCGGCGCTCTCGTCGGGGCGCTGCCTGCGGCGGCTGCGGCGGCAGCCCCACGTGGACAGACCGGCATCGCCTCCGCGCTGACCAACACCACCAAGACCGTCGGCGGCGCCTTCGCGTCAGCCGTGTTCGGCGTGCTGCTTGCAGCCGGCGCCGGGGCTGTCGCCAGCGAAACCGCGGCATCCCTCGGCGGCTACCTCGCCGTCTGGGCGATCTGCGCCGGCGGCGGTTTCCTCGCAGCCCTGCTGCTGCTGTTCGTCCCGAAGGTCGCCTTCGCCGACACCGACACGAGCCAGCTCGAGGCCACCCAGGGCAGCGGGCAGCTGACCTGAGCGTGGTCGCGCCCGCCCCTGCGCTACGGGAGGCGCGGAGTGAGCGGGCCTCGGGCAAGCAGGTACTGGGCAGACTGCGCGACGGGGCGCATGGTCACAAGGTCGAGGTTGACGTGGCCGGGCGCCTCCAGGGCGTAGCCGATCACATCGGCGACGTCCTCGGCAGTGAGCGGGTTCTGCACGTCCTCGTAGACAGCCGCCGCACGGTCACGATCACCACCGACACGGTTCAGGGTGAACTCCTCGGTATAGACCATCCCGGGGGCGATCTCGATGACGCGCAGTGGCTCCCCATTGAGCTCGAGACGCAGGGCATTCACCAGCATCGACTCGGCGGCTTTCGCGGCGTTGTATCCACCACCTCCGGGGTACGCAACCTGCGCGGCAGTCGAGGTCACGAACAGCAGGTCGGCATGACCGCCGGATGCCGCACTTCGCCGCAGCTGCGGGAGCAGCGCCTGCGTCAGCCGCTGCACGGCGAGGACATTGACGTCGTACATCCATTGCCAGTCCGAGGTGCGGCCGTCCTCGACACGGTCGGTGCCGCGAGCACCGCCGGCGATGTGTGCAACCGAGTGCACGGCTCCGGACCCCGCGAGAAACTCCGTCAGCGCGTCGATGTCGGCATCCGTCGTGAGATCCGCAGCGAACGCAACGGCTCCGGTCTCATCCTCCAGCGCCGCGAGGCGATCGGCGCGCCGGGCGACGGCCACGACCTCCCACCCGCTCGCGCGCAGACGGCGCACCGTTGCCGCACCGATTCCCGAACTGGCTCCCGTCACCACTGCGCGTCTGGTCATGCGTCAACGCTAGCTGGCACGGGCACGCGAAGTGTTACGTCACATTTCCATGCGGTTGTTGACAACGGCACGTCTTCGTACTCTCGGTGGTGGCCGGTCGACCCGCCGACCGACCCCGAAGACGCAAGGAGCACCTCATGTCCGCACCCGAGAACTGGAAGTTCGAGACCAAGCAGATCCACTCCGGCGCCGCCCCCGACCCGACCACGAAGTCGCGCGCGACCCCGATCTACCAGACCACCTCGTACGTGTTCGACAACGCCGACCACGCCCAGAACCTGTTCGCTCTGGCCGAGTTCGGCAACATCTACACCCGCATCATGAACCCGACGCAGGATGTCGTGGAGCAGCGTGTCGCGGCGCTCGAGGGTGGCAGTGGCGCCCTCCTCGTCTCGTCCGGTCAGGCTGCCGAGACCTTCGCCGTGCTGAACATCGCGCAGGCCGGCGACCACATCGTCTCGTCGAGCTCGATCTACGGCGGCACCTACAACCTCTTCAAGTACACGCTCGCCAAGCTCGGCATC
>NZ_JASBSF010000357.1 GCF_030149085.1 Microbacterium sp.
GGGACGACGGCATCCCGCTCCTCCACGGGCACACTCACGCGCGCGACCACGGCCCGAACGGTCATCAGTTCCACGTGGGCGTCGACGCTCACGACTTCGCGCCGATCCCGTTCAGCGTGATCGACGCCTGGATCCGCGGCTTGCCTGAAAACGAGACGCGGCTGCAGACTGCAGTCCGCGAGGCACGGGAGGTCATCGCCGACCTGGACGACACGCCGCCATCGAGCATGGACTTGATGTTCTTCATGCAGGCCTTCGACGAACTTCACATGCACCTCGAAGAACTGCTGGCCGCCGTCGACGACGTCGAGCAAGTCAAAGGCGACGACGGTCAGGGTTCCCGATAGGATCGGCCATACCCGGATACATCCGGCTCAATCCGCATGGGGGCGTGAATGTCCGAGCCGTGGCTCTCTGCCGACGACATCGCTGAGCACTTGGGCGTGACCAAAGACACGGTCTACGCCTGGATCTCCGAGAAGGGGATGCCGGCGCACAAGGTCGGGCGTCTGTGGAAGTTCCAGGCGAGCGAGGTCGACGACTGGGTGCGCAAGGGGGATGCCGGATCGCCGGATTGACTCTGCCGGCCGAGATGTCGGCGGCCCGACGTATCCTGATCGACTTGCCATTTTCCAGGGGAGGAACCACGTGGATGAACCTGCGGTGACGCTCGCCTCGCTGCGCGCTGGGCAACGCCTGCGTGGCGTCATGCCCGGGCAGCCGGTGACGCTCGTCGGCGTGACGCCGCTGGATGATGCACTCGTCGAGATTTTCTTCCGTGACGACTCCGGCCGCACCGGTGAACGCATGGTCACCGATGCGGATGCCAGCAAGCTCGAACTTGTCACGGAGATGGGCAACGCGCCCGCGTTCGACGGCGACCCTGATGACTTCCGTCTTGCGGCCGAGGCGCTGCGCATCAAGTACGCCGCGCTCTACGACCCGATGGCGGCGGTGAACAGCTCGGACGTCGATCCGTTGCCACATCAGATCCGCGCGGTGTATGAGGAACTCCTCCCGCGGATCCCGCTGCGGTTCCTGCTCGCCGACGACCCTGGCGCCGGCAAGACGATCATGGCCGGTCTTTACCTCAAGGAGCTCATCCTCCGCGCCGACTGCGAACGAGCGCTGATCGTCGCCCCGGGCGGCCTCGTCGAGCAGTGGCGTGAAGAGCTGTCGCAGAAGTTCGATCTCTCGTTCGAGATCTTCAACCGCCAGATGGTCGACGACGCGCAGGGTCGCAACGTGTTCGCCGAGCACCCGTTCCTCATCGCACGGATGGATCAGCTCTCCCGCAGCGACGACCTGATCGAGCAGCTCTCCGACGTGACGTGGGACGCGGTCGTTGTCGACGAGGCGCACCGGATGTCTGCGCATTACTCCTCCTGGGCGGGTCAAGTCGACGAGACGAAGCGGTTCCGACTCGGCCGACTGCTCGCTGAGACCGCCCACAACTTCCTCCTGATGACCGCGACACCGCACGCCGGGAAGGAAGAGGACTTCCAGCTGTTCATGTCGCTGCTGGACCGGGATCGGTTCGAGGGCCAGTTCCGCGCCGGCGTTCATCGGACCGACACGCGTGGACTGATGCGCCGAATGGTGAAGGAGGAGCTCCTCACCTTCGAGGGCAAGCCTCTGTTCCCGGAACGCCGCGCCTACACGGTCGAGTACGAGCTCAGCGACGCAGAACGCGAACTGTACGAACTCGTCACCGGCTACGTCCGCACCGAGATGGGCCGCGCGGAACGCCTCGCGCAGGCTGGCGACAAGAAGCGCGGCAACAACGTGGGGTTCGCACTCACCGTGCTGCAGCGACGCCTCGCCTCGAGCCCCGAAGCGATCCTCCGATCGCTTGAGCGACGCCAGGTGAGACTTGAGACGCGTCTGCGCGAATGGCAGCGCGCGACCGACGAGGCCCGCTACAGCACCTCGATGACCGCGACCATCGACGAGTGGTCGACGGGCCGCGTGACTCTCGACTTCGAGGACGCGTCCAACACGATTCCGAGCTTCGATCCCGACGAGTTCGATGATCTCGATGAAGAGGTCGCCGAAGAGGAACGCGCCCAGTTCGAGGCGCGTGTCGACGAGGTCGTCGATCTCGCCACTGCTGCCGAGTCGATCGGCGAACTCCGGGCCGAAATCGCGATCCTCGAAGACCTCATCCGCGTCGCGCGCCGAGTACGGCTGCTCGACGATGACAAGAAGTGGGTGCAGCTGCGGACCATCCTCGACGACCAGCTCCTCGTCCACGACGACTCGGGCGAGCCGCGCAAGATCATCATCTTCACGGAGCACAAAGACACCCTCGACTACCTG
The DNA here is from genome assembly GCF_030149085.1 of Microbacterium sp. Lineage (GTDB taxonomy): Bacteria > Actinomycetota > Actinomycetes > Actinomycetales > Microbacteriaceae > Microbacterium. Next base: position 2,320 of record NZ_JASBSF010000357.1, read on the forward strand.
CGCCAGAAGATCACAACGCAGCTGGGTCGCCCCGAGTCGGTCATCACGATTCACGGAGGCACCCGCCGCGAAGACCGCAAAGCGGCACGCGAGCAGTTCACCTACGACCGCAACACCGTCGTACTCCTGGCGACGGATGCCGCGGGCGAAGGCCTCAACCTGCAACGCGCACATCTCATGGTCAACTACGACCTGCCGTGGAACCCGAACCGCATCGAGCAGCGATTCGGCCGCATCCACCGCATCGGCCAGCGCGAGGTGTGCCACCTGTGGAACATGGTCGCGAAGGACACCCGCGAAGGGGACGTGTTCACCCGGCTACTTTCGAAGATCGACCAGATGTCGATCGCGTACAACGGCAACCTCTTCAACGTCCTCGGCGATGCGGATGCCTTCCAGGAGAAGTCGCTCCGTGAACTGCTGATCGAGGCGATCCGGTACGGCGACGAGCCCGAACGCAAGGCCGAGCTCGACCGCGTCATCGACGCGAGCGTCGCCCACGGGCTCGACACCATGGTCGCCGAGCGCGCACTGCACCCCGAGATGTACTCCTCTCTCAACCTCGAAGAGATCCGCGGACGGATGGAGAAGGCCCGCGAGCGACGCCTGCAACCCGGCTACATCGCGGCGTTCTTCCTCCCCGCCTTTGAGCGCCTCGGCGGTCGCATCCGCCGGCGCGAGAAGGGCCGATACGAGATCACGCGGATACCACAGCGCGTCATCGACACGGCACGCCGACTCAACCGGTGGGCACCTGTGCCGGAGCGGTACGAACGAGCCACGTTCGAGACTGCACACGTTCGCCCCGAGAATCAGACACAGGCGGCACTTCTCGCCCCCGGCCACCCGCTCCTCCAAGCGGTCATCGAACTCACGATCGAAGACCTCGGGCCCGTGCTCAAACGAGGAACCGTGTTCGTCGATCGCCGTGAACAGCAATCCGAGCACACT
>NZ_JASBSF010000360.1 GCF_030149085.1 Microbacterium sp.
GCTGGTCGATCGTGCCGTCTGGGCTGGGCGACATCCTCCGGCAACTGCGCGAGCGCTACCCAGAGCTGCCCCCGATCATCATCACCGAGAACGGGGCGTCCTTCTCGGATGGGCCGGGTGCGGATGGGCGCGTGCGCGACGAGCGACGCATTAGGTTCCTGGACGCGCATCTGCGGGCGCTCTCCGACGAGATGGCCGCTGGCGCGAACGTCGTGGGCTATTACGTCTGGTCGATCCTCGACAACTTCGAGTGGGCTGCCGGCTTCAGCGAGCGGTTCGGGCTCGTCCATGTGGATCTCGACACGCTCGCGCGCACTCCGAAAGACTCGTACTACTGGTACCGGGATCTCATCGAGGCCCAGAACCCAGCGCGGTCAGTCTGAGATCGATCGCGCGTGCGCGGCGAGTCCTGACGCCGCGAACTCGGCAGTGCGGCGCGCGGCGGCGCTGTCGCGGTCAGCCAGCCATGCCAGCGTGATCCCGTCGAGCAGCGCGACGAGCAGGCGGGCAAGCTCGTCCAGAGGCGAGGTCCACTCGGACCCCGTGAGCTCGGCCGCGTACGAGAGCATCTCGGCGGCAGATTCGAAGTACGTTGACCACTGGTCGCGCATCCCGTCCGCGGAATGACGTCGGGAGAACAACGCGAGCTCCATGAGCACGAGCTCACGCTCGGGATTTGCCTCCAGGAGACCGATGTAGGTCTCGAAGCCGCTGCGGAGGGCGCTCTCCAATGAACGGGCGTCCCATGACCCCGCTTGGGCAGCGAAGCGCTCCTGCTCGGTGACGGTGTCAACGACGGCGCGCATGAGCTCATCCTGCGACGCGAAGGCGTAATGGAATGCGCCCAGCGGCATCTCTGCCTCAGCAACGATTCGTCGCGTGGTCGCCTTCCCGACGCCGTCACGAGAGATCACGCGGATCGCGGCTGCCACGAGCTCCTCGCGACGCTGCTCGAGCGGGATCCGACGGACCATCGTTGCCCTCCCCGCCACATTCCCGTAGACGCCGAAACCCGCGGAACTCCGCGGGTTTCTGTTGGCTGGGGTACCTGGACTCGAACCAAGAACAACTGAACCAGAATCAGCCGTGTTGCCAATTACACCATACCCCAAGGGTTCCCGCCGGAACGGGCGCCAAGGGTCAAGTCTAGACGACGCGAAACGCCCCGCCAAACCAGACCCGACAGCGGCGCGTCTCAGTTTGCGGCGAGGTGATCGACCAGCGCTCCAAAGCGGCGAACCGACGCATCCTTGCCCAGCAGCTCCATGGATTCGAACAGCGGCGGCGAGACGCGGCGACCGCTGAGCGCGACCCGCAGCGGTCCGTATGCGACGCGGGGCTTGAGACCGAGCCCCTCGATGAGCGCCGCAGCGAGAGCCTCCTGAATCGCGGCAGCGGTGAACTCCGCCTCCGGAATCAGCTCGATCGCGCCAACACCGGCGACCAGTACCTCACCTGCGTTCGCGGGCAGAGACGTGAGGGCGTCTTGCTCGTAGGTGACGGCATCCGTGAAGAGAAACCCGAGAAGCCCCGGGGCGTCGCCGAGCAGCTGCATGCGCTCCTGCACAAGCGGGGCGGATGCCGCGAGCATCTGAGCCTGCGCGTCCGTGGCCGGATCCGACACGACCCCGGCCGCGATCAGGTACGGAACGAGCCGGGACGCGAAATCCTCGGCACCCAGCATCCGGATGTGGTCACCATTGATCGACTCCGCCTTCTTCTGATCGAAGCGGGCCGGGTTCGGGTTCACGTCGGCGATGTCGAACGCGGCGACGAGCTCGTCGAGTGAGAACACATCGCGGTCGGGAGCGATCGACCAGCCCAGCAGGGCGAGATAGTTCAGAAGCCCTTCGGGAATGAAGCCCTTCTCGCGCTGCAAGAACAGGTCAGCCTTCGGGTCGCGCTTGGAGAGCTTCTTGTTGCCCTCCTCCCCGAGCACCAGCGGCATGTGACCGAAACGCGGCACGAAGTCGGTGACACCGGCTGTGACGAGCGCGTCGTAGAGCGCAAGCTGGCGCGCCGTGGACGGCATGAGATCCTCACCACGGATGACGTGAGTGATGCCCATGAGTGCGTCATCCACCGGGTTGACGAACGTGTACAGCGGCACTCCGCCGGCACGCACGACGACGAAGTCGGGGAAAGAACCCGCCGGGAAGGTGACCTCGCCGCGGATCAGATCGACGTAGGTGAGGTCGTGGTCGGGTACCCGCAAGCGCCACGCGGGCTCGCGCCCCTCGGCACGGAACGCGGCCTTCTGCTCGTCGGTGAGGTCGCGGTCGAAGTTGTCGTAGCCGAGCTGTTTCGCGCGCCCCGCAGCCTCATTGCGGGCGTCGATCTCTTCGGCAGTGGAAAAGCTCTCGTAGACAACGCCGGCGTCGATGAGCTTGTCGAGCACGCCGCGGTAGATCTCGTGGCGCTGCGACTGCCGGTAGGGCACGTGGGGACCTCCGACCTCGACCCCCTCGTCCCAGTCAATCTTGAGCCAGCGCAGCGCGTCGAGCAGCTGGTGGTAGCTTTCCTCGGAGTCCCGGGCGGCATCCGTGTCTTCGATGCGGAAGACGAGCTTGCCCCCGTTGTGCCGCGCATAGGCCCAGTTGAACAGCACCGTGCGCATCAGTCCCACGTGGGGCAGACCCGTCGGTGACGGGCAGAAGCGGACCCGAACGTCGGATCCGGTAGCGGTCGTGGTGGCTGGATGCGGCGTTCCGGGCATAAACATCAAGTCTAGTTGCGGCACGGATGCCGTGCCCCGCGCCTTTAGTACGACTACGCCACCTGGCGGATGCGGCCGTACGGCGCGAGAAGCACCGTTGCGATCACCGCGACACCGACAACCAGCGCGAGCCCCGTGAATCCGATCCACCCGAGGACGATCCCCGACGTGATCGCACCGACGGCGCCCACGAGACTCATCGAGAGGTCGTTGCGCCCCTGCCGTGTCGTGCGGCGCTCTTCGGATGACGACTCGGTCAGCAGCGCTGATCCGGCAACGGTGGCAGCGCTCCACCCCAGGCCCAGCAGAATGAGCGCCACCGTGACCGCAGTGTTGGACTCGGCACCGAAGAAGACCGTGACGAGGGATGCCGCGAGCAGCGCCTGACCGATCATGATCGTGGGGATGCGGCCCACGCGGTCTGCCAGGATGCCGAACACCGGCGAAAGCGCGTACATCCCGGCGATGTGCAGACTGATCGTCAGACCGATGATGGTCAGGCTCGCCCCGTGGTGCAGCATGTGCACGGGTGTCATCGCCATGATCGATACCATGACGCCGTGCGCGGCGGCGTTCGCGAAGATCGCGTAGCGAGCAGGCACCGGGCGATCGGGCTTGACGATCTGAGCCACGACCCGGTCCCGCCGCCGCTGGGCGACGGTCTGGGCCACCAGGAGCGGATCCGGTCGCAGCGCGAACAGGTACACGACGATGCTCAGCGCCTGTGCCGCGATCGTGAAGACGTACGGGCCCGTCAGGGGCGGCATCCCCAGGGCATCGCCGATCGCCTGCCCCGGCTGCACGAGATTCGGTCCGAGCACGGCGCCAATCGTCGTCGCCCAGACGACGATCGAGAGGTCGCGGCCACGCGTGGCATCCGTGGCGAGATCGGCCGCAGCAAAGCGCGACTGGAGGTTTGCGGTCTGCCCGGCGCCGACGAGCCCGAACGCCAGGAGAAGCAGCGGAAAAGACCGTAGCGCCGCCGCGACCACGACCAGCGAAACGCCCACGAGCGCGATGGCCATTCCGGACGCCAGCGAGACTCGTCGGCCGCGCCGCCGCGCGAGCGCAGCCAGCGGCACTGCCAGCGCGGCGGTACCGAGGGTCACACCCGCCGCAGCCAGCCCCGAGAGAGACTCGTCACCGGCAATGTCTGCAGCAAGCACAGCGCCGAGCGAGACTGTCGCGCCGAATCCGAGCCCACCGAGCACCTGACCGGCCGAAAGCACCCAGACGGCGCGTCGCTGGATGCCGGCAAGTTCGCTCGCCTCGTGGCGGTCGTCGACCCAGTCCTCAGAGAGTGTCACTGACGCGGCTCCGCATCCCGCGCAGTGTTGCGCAGGATGCCGAGCCCGTCGATCTCGACCTCGACGACATCCCCAGCCACGAAGGGGCCAACGCCCGCCGGAGTTCCGGTGAGGATCACATCGCCCGGCAGCAGCGTGAACGCCGCCGACACGTACTCGATGATCGCTGGCACCGAATGGATCATGTCGCTGATCGCCCCGCGCTGACGGACCTCGCCGTTGACGCGCGTTGTCAGCTTCGCGTCGCCCGCAAGGTCGAACTCCGTCTCGATGACGGGGCCGAGCGGGCAGAACGTGTCGAACCCCTTTGCGCGCGACCACTGACCGTCCGAGCGCTGAAGATCCCGCGCCGTCACGTCATTGCCGATCGTGTAGCCGAAGACGTAGTCCAGCGCAGCATCCGCCGTCACATTCTTCGCGATGCGGCCGATGACAACCGCGAGTTCGCCCTCGTAGTCGGTGCGCTCCGACTGCCACGGACGCACGATCGGCTCGTCAGGCCCGATGACCGCCGTGTTGGGCTTCAGGAACAGCAACGGCTCGCCCGGGGCGTCGCTTCCCATCTCCGCAGCGTGATCGAGGTAGTTCTTACCGACGCACACG
>NZ_JASBSF010000365.1 GCF_030149085.1 Microbacterium sp.
CAGGGCAATCTCGCCGTTATGACCGAAGGGCGGATGCCCCAGGTCGTGCCTCAGGCACACGGAGTCGACGACGTCGGGCGCCAGTTCGAGCGCCGTGGCAAGCTCACGTCCGACCTGTGCGACTTCGAGCGAGTGGGTCAACCGGTTACGAGCGAAATCGGCGGGGCTTGCGGGGCTCAGGACCTGGGTCTTGGCGGCAAGGCGGCGAAGCGCCGCCGAGTGCAGCACGCGCGCCCGGTCCCGTGCGAAACCGTCGCGCTGCGATCGGTGGTGCTCGCTATAGAATCGTTCGGCATCGGCATCCGCATACCCGCGATGCACCGGGACACCTCGCTCAGCCACCGCTGTGGTCCAGTTCAGCGTCGGCCAGCGCACACGAGTCGACGCCGTCAATGTCCTGAGACTCGAGCCAGCGGTCCGGCAGAGCAGGGCGCTTCGGGGTTCCCGCGCGCCCGCGCTGACCCTCGGCTGCGCTTCCCGGATAGGGAGCGTCGAGGTCCAGCTGCGCGAGCAGCTCGTCGATCTCGGCGATAGAGGATGCCGTCGCAAGTCTGGCTCGGAGATCGCCGCCCACCGGATAGCCCTTGAAGTACCAGGCGACATGCTTTCGGATGTCGCGGCATCCGCGGCCCTCGTCCTCGAAGAACTCCACCAGAAGCTCCGCATGCCGACGGAAGGCACGCGCGACGAAGCCCAGATTTGCGTCGACAAGCGGTCCGGCATCCACGTCGAACGCCCGCGCCAGCTCTCCGAACAGCCAGGGCCGCCCGAGGCACCCGCGACCCACGACAACGCCGTCGCATCCGGTCTCAGCCATCATCCGCGTCGCGTCCTCGGCTGCCCAGATGTCACCGTTGCCGAGCACCGGAATCGAGCTCACGTGCTCTTTGAGACGAGCGATCGCTTCCCAGTCAGCCTCCCCCGAATAGAACTGGGCGGCTGTGCGGGCGTGAAGTGCGACCGCTGAGACGCCGGCGTCCTCGGCGATTCTGCCCGCCTCGAGGTAGGTGAGATGGTCGTCGTCGATTCCCTTGCGCATCTTCACCGTCACGGGGATGGGTCCCGCTGCGGCAACGGCGCGCGTCACGATCTCACGGAACAGGCCGAGCTTCCACGGGAGGGCGGCACCACCTCCCTTGCGCGTGACTTTGGGGACGGGGCATCCGAAGTTCATGTCGATGTGATCTGCTCGGTCCTCCTCGACAAGAACCCGAACCGCAGCCTCCACCGTGGCGGGATCGACGCCGTACAGCTGAATCGACCGCGGGGTCTCGGACTCGTGGTGCGTGATCAAGCGCATCGTTGTCTCGTTGCGCTCCACGAGTGCCCGTGACGTGATCATCTCACTGACGTAGAGGCCTGCCCCGTACTCCCGACACAACCGCCGAAACGCCGTGTTGGTGATGCCGGCCATCGGTGCGAGCACGACCGGCGCATCGACCGTGATCGGACCGACGCGCAGCGGCGCGACGGACGTGGCGGACGGTGATGACGGCATCCACCCATTCTCCCAGACCTGCGCGTTGCCGCGCCGCGCTGTCCCCTCGGGTGCGACGGTAGCCTGAACCCATGACCGACGTGCAGCAGGTTTCCCTCCGCGACATTCCCTTCACCACGGCCGACGGCGAGACCGCAACGCTCGCCGATTACGGTGACGGCGTCGTTCTGGTGGTCAACGTCGCCTCGAAATGCGGTCTGACGCCCCAGTACGAGCAGCTCGAGCAGCTGCAGAAGACCTACGGCGCTCGTGGGCTCACCGTCATCGGATTCCCCTGCAATCAGTTCATGGGCCAGGAGCCGGGCAGCATGGACGAGATCCTTGAATATTGTGCGACCACCTGGGGCGTCTCGTTTCCGGTGGTCGAGAAGGTCAAGGTCAACGGCTCCCACGCCGCGCCGCTCTACAAGGCCCTCAAGAAGGCGAAGGATGCCGAGGGTAAGCGTGGTCCCGTGCTGTGGAACTTCGAGAAGTTCCTGCTCACGCCCGACGGCACTGTGCGCCGGTTCCGTCCGACGACAAAGCCTGACGACCCGGCGATTGTCGCGGTGATCGAGGAGTCGCTTCGCGGCTAGGAGCGCAGGCAGGAACCCCCGGTGAGCTGAGCGGGATACGCTCAGCTCACCGGGCGGGGGCATCCTGGGGGATGAACCGACGGGCCAGTAGTGCCGCAACGAAGAAGCAGATCGCACCGACAAACGTTCCCCCGTTCGCCCAGAACTCACTCAGCACCGCGCCAGTCGCGGGTACCACGAACGCGCCGACAGCAGAGAACGCGAAGGCGATCGAGCCGAGCATGTTCAGGATCGTGCCGTGCCACGTTCGCGCCAACGGGTCCCATAGTTCATGTCGCCGATTCGCGGCGACCATCGCCAATATCGAGGACACGAGGAACGCAGCCGAGCCCCAAACGTCCAGTCGCCACCCGCTGAACGTACCCGGCGTCGCCGGCACAGCGGCGACGAGCACCGTGACGGTGCTGACGTTGAACAGCACCGTGCCCATGAACTGGATAAGCGCGGACCACCAGTCCGCCGCGTCCGCGCTACGCCACCGGCCACGAGGCGGGCGACGACCGCTGAGGGCGAACTGGATGAAGCCCCCGAGGGTGAAGAAGAGTGAGCCCACGAAGAACGTCAACGCGCTTCCCAGCGGGCCCGCAGCCGTGGCGTGGGCGGGAACAGCGCCCACGCCGAACAGCGCTGACCCGATGAGGAAGCCAGAAGACTCCCGGCGCAGACGCTTCGCGCGCGCGTCTGCCGGATCGGTCACGTGTCCGAGCGTACCGCGGGGGACCTGCTGGCTCAGTGGTGAAAGCTGCCCGCCTCTTCCTCGCTCATCGGGACGGATACCGGGTGCTTGTCGAAGTGAGCGATCGCATCACGGTAGTCATCCATCAGGAGCGATGCCTCGTCGCGGCTGAATCCGGCGCGGACAAGGATGCGCTGCACGGCGAGGTCTTGCCGGTTGGCGGGCATGGTGTAGGCCGGGACCTGCCAGCCCCGTGTACGCAGCCGGTCGGCAAGATCAAACAGGGTGAATCCGTGCTCGACTCCCTCGACGAGTTTCCACGAGACAGCCGGAATGCCGTGCTCGGGACTGCCATCGTTGATGATCTCGAAGTGACCGAGCTTCGCGATCTCCGCCGCGAGGTACATCGCGGTGTCGTAGCAGGCCTGATGAACGCGCTGGTACCCCTCCCGACCGAGTCGCACGAAGTTGTAGTACTGGGCGATCACCTGTCCGCCGGGACGGGAGAAGTTGAGCGCGAAGGTCGGCATGTTGCCGCCGAGATAGTTCACTTCGAAGATCAGATCCTCGGGAAGTTCGGATGCGTCGCGCCACACAATCCACCCGACCCCCAGTGGTGCCAGACCGAACTTGTGACCTGACGCATTGATCGACTTCACACGGGGTAGGCGGAAGTCCCACACGATGTCGGGGGCGGTAAAGGGTGCGAGGAAGCCACCGCTCGCACCGTCGACGTGGATGGGGATGTCGAGTCCGGTACGTGCCTGGAGGTCATCGAGTGCCGCACTGACTGCTTGCACTGGCTCGTACTGGCCGGTGAAGGTAACACCCAACGTGGGTACCACGCCGATCGTGTTCTCGTCGGCCCGAGAAAGAACCTCATCCGGCGTCATGATCAGCCGGTCATGTTCCATGGGGATTTCGCGCAGCTCAATATCCCAGTAGCGGGCGAACTTGTGCCAGCACACCTGCACGGGCCCGCAGATGAGGTTCGGCTTGTCTGTCGACAGTCCAGCTGCCCGTCGCCGCTCGCGCCACTTCCACAGCAGTGCCATACCGCCGAGCATGGCCGCCTCGCTCGAGCCGGTCGTCGATGTGCCGAGGGTGTTCTCTGCCTCGGGAGAGTTCCAAAGGTCGGCGAGGATGTGAACACATCGTGCCTCAATCGCCGCGGTCTGCGGATACTCGTCCTTGTCGACCATGTTCTTGTCGAGTGTCTCGCGCATGAGGTCCCGAACTTCGGGCTCCAGCCAGGTCTGGCAGAACGTCGCAAGGTTCTGGCGCGAGTTGCCGTCGAGTATCAACTCGTCGGAAACGAGCCGATATGCGTGCCGCGCGAGCTGCTCGCTCTGGGGCATCTGGAACTTCGGCAGGCTCGCCGACAGCTCGGTCGAGGCAAAAACCTCGTCGAAGATTTCGTCACGGATGGTGTCGCGTTCGTGCAGCATGGCATCTCCTCGGGTTGCTACCGAGTCTTTCAGGACTCACGCGGGGCTCGCTACCGACGGGATGAACGGATCCGGCGTGGATCCCGGCCTTCGAGCTGCTACAGAGCGGGAGGCTCGGGAGTGTCGACCGCTCCGCCGAAGCGGCGGTCCCGGCCAAGGTAGAGGTCGATCGCTCGCCACAGGTCTGCCCGGGAGAAGTCCGGCCAGAGGGTGTCGAGGAACACGTACTCCGCGTATGCCGACTCCCAGAGGAGGAAGTTCGATGTGCGCTGTTCGCCGCTGGACCGAATGAAAAGATCCACGTCCGGCATCTCCGGCTGGTAGAGCCGACGCGCAATGAGCTTCTCGCTCACCGCAGAGGCACGCAGCCTGCCCGCGGCGACATCGTCGGCGATCGAGCGCACCGCATCGACGAGCTCTACCCGACCGCCGTAGTTGACGCACATCGTGAGCGTCAGGACATCGTTGTCTGCGGTCAGCTGCTCGGCAAACTGCAGTTCCTTGATGACGCTCGACCACAGTCGGGGCTTACGACCGGCCCACCGCACCCGGACGCCCCATTCGTTGAGCTGGTCACGACGGCGGTGCAGCACATCGCGATTGAACCCCATGAGGAAGCGGACTTCGTCGGGTGAGCGAGACCAGTTCTCGGTCGAGAAGGCATACACCGACAGGTGTTTGACACCGGCTTGGATGGCACCGGCCACGACGTCCAGGAGCGCCGCCTCGCCGGCCTTGTGGCCCTCGACACGCGTGAGGCCGCGTCGGTTGGCCCAGCGTCCATTTCCGTCCATGACGATGGCGACATGGTTCGGAACTGACCCCTTGGGGAACTCGGGCGGGTAGAGACCTGTCCAATCGATCGGTCGGTAGGGCACGGCGTCACGGTGAGTGTAGGGCTTGGGGCTCATGGAGTGCGTTCCATCGTCTGAACGGCTGTCGGCTGCTGTGGGGGCGGCGCAAAGGTACCGAGGTGTTCGAGCGACCGGATGCCGCGCTCGAGATGCCACTGGGTGTACGCCGCGATCAGGCCGGATGCCGCCCCGCCTGCCCCGGCCGATGCCCCATCCACCACGTCCCACTCCCCCGTCATCAGAGCGCGCAACACTCTCAGGGTCTCGGCATCCACCCGCGCGGATCCGACCGGCGCGCAGTCGGGACACACCATCCCACCAAGCTGAGCAACGAACGAGGTGTGCTCGCCGACGCGCCCACAGCGGGCGCACGCTTCAAGCCCGGGTGCCCACCCCGACAGTGCCATGACGCGAAGCAGGTACGAATCGAGGATGCTGCGCGATGCGTGCTCGCCGCGGGCAAGCGCCCGCAGGCCGCCGAGCAGAAGAAGATACTGCGGCGTCGTCGCCTCGGAGTCACTCAGGCGGTCCGCGGCCTCGACCATCGCGTGCGCTGCAGTGTACCGGTCGTAGTGCAGCGCGATGTCTGCGCCGTAGGCTCCGAGGCTGTCAGCCTGCTGCACAATGTCGAGCGAGCGCCCCTGATACAGCAGCACATCGGCGACCATGAAGGGCTCGAGGCGAGCACCGAACCGCGACGATGTGCGGCGCACGCCTTTAGCCACCGCGCGGACCTTGCCGTGGCGCCGACTCAGGAGCGTGACGATCCGGTCTGCTTCACCCAGTTTGTGGGTGCGCAGAACCACGACTTCGTCACGGTAGGTGGGCACCCCTCGATTATCCCGGCATCGAGCGACAATGGACGGGTGAACGAGCCACTCTTCGTGATCCCGCTCTGGGCAGATCTCTCTGCCGTGGCGCTGGGCGGGCTCCAGGGCGCGCTGTTCGCCTCGGGATTCCGCGGCCAGCGGCGCCTGGATCTCCTCGGCGTCGCGATCATCGGGATCGTCATGGGGATGGGTGGCGGTCTCATCCGTGACCTGCTGCTGAACGTCACCCCGTCGACGCTGCAGTCGAACTGGTACCTGATCACGGCAGTCGCAGCCGCGCTCCTGGGGATGCTGCTCGCGACGATCCTCGAGCGCGTTAGCTGGCTGATCGTCGGGCTCGACGCTCTCGTCATCGGCCTGTTCGGAGCCTTCGGCACAAGTAAGGCGCTGTATCTCGGCCTACCGGAAGTGCCCGCGATCTTCGTTGGCGTCGCCGCTGCGGTGGGTGGCGGCATCCTGCGCGATGTGCTGATGGGCCTGCCGGTCGCGATCATGCACGTCGGATCGCTCTACGCGGTAGCGGCGGGTGCAGGGTGCGTCGTCCTCACCGTCTCGTTCTCGCTGGGGGCGCCACTCACCGCTGCGGCGATCATGGCTGTCGCCGTGACTACGGTCATCCGGCTGCTCGCGGTCGTTTTAGATATCTCGCTTCCGGAACAGCGTGCACTCTATCGCCGAAAGGTTGCCGTCGAGACCTCGGCGATCGCCGTCGTCGGTGATGCCGGAGGTCCTGACAACGGGGACGCGGGGGCAACCGGCTGACCGGTAACCCCCGCGCACACTCGGCTGTCAGACCGCGGCGAGAGCTCCGGACTCCTCACGGACGCGAATAGCGCGGTTCACGCCCGAGACGATCGCCTTCAGCGACGCCGTCGAGATGTCGCCGTCGATACCGACACCCCACAGCCGCTCGCCCTCGACCTGAAGTTCGACGTAGGCAGCCGCTTGCGCATCGCCGCCGGCGCTGAGAGCATGCTCGACGTAGTCGTAGACGGTGACATCAAACCCCTGCTCGCGCAGCACCGCCAAGAACGCGGCAACCGGTCCGTTCCCGTTCCCGCGAGCCGAGAT
>NZ_JASBSF010000385.1 GCF_030149085.1 Microbacterium sp.
TCGCCTCGAGGTCAGCAGATTCCTCTTCAGCTGCCGCCGGCGGGGGAGCGGTGGCTTCGTCGTAACCGGGCTCGAGGGCATCGAACAGGGCAACCGGTGCACGCTCCGCCTCATCGGTGCTGGGCTCCGGAGCGGACTCCCGCTGACCGCGACGTCGTCGCAGCGCTTCGAGCAGATCCGCTGTCTCGGGGGACGTTGTCACGACGGGATCGGCGGCGCGCTTGGTAGCAGCCTCGCGAACCGCAGCGCTCGCCCGCTCCGGGGTGCGCTCTGCAGGTCTCTCCGCGTCGCGTGCCTGGTCATCGTCTCGTCGGGGACCGAACGCTCCGGAGTCGAATCGCGAGTCATCCTTCGACGGCGAAGGATCGAGAGCGCGCAACCGTGGGATGAGACCATCGGGGAGCGAGCCCTGCCGCGACAACTGCGTCGCATCGGTGTTCAGCGGCGACAGCGTCGTGCGGCGCGGGTCGAACCCCCAGCGGGCATCGTGATCGACTTCGCCGGTGCGGAACTCGAGCTTGATGACCCAGCCGGTGGCATCCTTCCAGCTGGTCCAGCGTTCCGCGGTGGCACCCGCTTCGGCGAGCTTCGCACGCACCGCTGCGCCAAACGTCGACTCACCGTCGGGCTCGAGCTCAACAGAAACGAGCACGGGGACTGCCAGCGCTTGGCTGAGAACGTGCTCGCGTTCAGCAAGGACCGGACCTTCGTAGCGGCGAACGTCTTCGACACGAGCCCCCAAGAGCTCCGCAACTTCCTCCGCACTCAGGCCAGCACGAATCTGCGCCTGGATGTCACGGGGGCTCGGTCTCGCCGCTGTCGTGTCGGACTCGCGAGCCCGCCGGGCGCGCCGGACTTCGAACGCCAGTGCATCATCGAGCGCGAGCGTGAACCTGTCGCCCGACTCCGTTGCGAGGATCAGCTGATCGTCTTCCGTTGCGATGACTCTGAGCTGTTCCATCCCACGCTCCTCCCGTGCCTCTGCGGCGTGTCGGCCCCATGGTGACACACCGAACCGCCGCGGCAGGGAATATCCATCGCGCGCCGCTCGTTTCGATGACGTCGGCACACGGACCGAGCATTTGCTAAATCCCGATCCGTCGTGCAAACTATCGCCGCCCATAGCGGCCCCGCAGCACCGCACCACAGCATCACGCAACGGAAGTAGAGAATGGCCACCGACTACGACGCACCGCGCAAGAGCGACGACGACAGCGAGTCCATCGAGGCGCTCAAGGAGCGGGTCCCCGACAAGATGTCGGGTTCGGTCGACGTCGACGATTCGGACAACCCGTCGGGCTTCGAGTTGCCGGGGGCAGACCTCTCAGACCTCGAACTCGATGTCGTGGTTCTGCCGCCGCAGCAGGACGAATTCACGTGCGCGAGCTGCTTCCTGGTGAAGCACCGTTCGCAGGTGGACCACGAGGAAGCCGGCGGAATCATCTGCAAGGAGTGCGCGGCCTGATCCCGGCGCGCTATCGCCGAAGCGCCTAGCGCGCTGTCTGAGCGCGTCGAATCGCCGCAGCGAGCCTGTCCGGTGTTCGGCTGGAGATGACCCAGGCTCGTGCCGGGTCATCCGGGTCGACGACAGGGACGACGACGACGCCGTCGATTCCGCCACGGATGACGTGCCACGCCGTCGCATCCAGGCCCGGACCACGGGCGAAGCGCGCATCCTCATTCGTGAGGGCAACGGGTTCGCCGAGGTAGCGAGCCTCAATCCAGGCTCGACCGGCGAAGAGGCGACCGTCGGCGACGCGCACCGTCGGGCTCACCCAGACCAGGAGCGCGATCGCGACGACGCCGATCGCTGCGCCGGCGGCCAGTGCGACGGTGGTGTCGATGGGGGTGAGAACCAGTGCCGCCATGGGTGCCACCACTGCGGCAGACACGATCACCCACAGCGACGGCCCCAGCCGTTCGCGATAGTCGGCCGCGGTCTGGACTCTCGTCGTTGCCATCGTGTTCTGCATTACCCTCGTTGCGTGACCCCATCCGTGGACATCCCCATTATCGCCGCCCACCCGCCGACGTATAGCCATCCGGGTGATGCCGGCGCGGATCTGGTCGCCGCTGAGGCTGTGCGCCTCGAACCGGGGGAGCGCGCGCTGGTGGGAACCGGTGTTCGCATCGCCCTCCCGGATGGCTACGCGGCCTTTGTCGTTCCCCGGAGTGGGCTTGCAGCCAAGCACGGCATCACCGTTGTGAACTCGCCGGGCACAGTCGATGCCGGCTACCGCGGCGAGATCAAAGTGTGCCTTCTCAACACCGACGCACGCGAACCATACGAGATCGCGGTCGGCGACCGTATCGCTCAGATGATCATCATGCCCGTCACCATCGCCCGGTTCCTCCCCGTCGAGGAACTGCCCGATAGCGCCCGCGGCGAGGGCGGGTTCGGATCGACCGGCTACGTCGGGGGTAGCGTTGACGCTATGGGACGGAGCGCAGCACGATGACGGAGCAGATCGACGAGGGTTCACCGAACGCCTCGGCTGATGGACCCGAGAAGGATGCCAAGTCCGCTCCCGTAGATCGGGATCAGTCTGGACCCTTCGATGAGGCCGAAGCGCGCGCCGTGCGTCCCTACATCGACCTCGGCGCGATCAAGATCCTGCCGCGGGAAGGGCTGAACCTACGACTCGAGGTCGAGGAGCAGACCAAGCGCATCGTGGCCGTCGGGCTTGACTATGCCGGTTCCACGTTGCAGGTCCAGGCCTTTGCGGCGCCGCGATCGACCGGATTGTGGAACGAGACGCGAGACCAGATCCGCGCGCAGATCCGCCAGCAGGGCGGTCGCGTCGAGGAGCGTCAGGGCCCGCTCGGCCCGGAGCTCCTGGCGGAAGTACCCGTTGTCGCGGGGACGGATCCGTCGGCAGGCAAGCGCATCGCGCGCTTTATTGGCGTGGATGGGCCCCGGTGGTTCCTCCGTGGCGTTGTGGGTGGTGCTGCGGCCACCGATGTGGACGCTGCAGCGCAAGTCGAGGATCTGTTTCGGTCGATCGTCGTGGTGCGCGGCACCACGCCCATGCCGCCGCGCGACCTGATCCCGCTCCGAATGCCCGCAGCCCCGGGTACCACGTGAGCATTCCGCCCTCGGGCGCCGATGATGCTCCACAGCCCGACGAGTCAGCCGCTTCCTCTATGAGCGGAGAGCAGCCTCGGGTCTCGGATGCCGTCAGCGCCGCTCTTGGTGAAGCTGCTCGTCGCGCTGGTCTTGATCCCGCACAAGACGTCACGACGGGTCGCGCTGTCTGGGCTGCGATCGGCGGCTGGCGCGGCATCCTCGAATCAGTCCTCCCGAGCCTCGCCTTTCTCCTGCTGTACACACTCACGAGCGAGCTCGTGCTGGCGCTGGGTGTCTCGGTGGGGCTCGCACTGGTCTTCACCGTGGTGCGGCTTGTTGCCCGCTCGTCGGTGAACGCCGCGCTCGGGGGCTTGATCGCCGCCGCAGCAGCTGCAGCGCTTGCCCTCTGGACCGGGAGGGCCGAAGACAACTTCGTTCTTGGCTTCGTCACGAACGCCATCTACGGATCAGCGTTTCTCGTGTCAGCCGTGGTGGGATGGTCGTTGATCGGACTCGCCGTGGGATTCCTCATGGGCGAGGGGACAGCCTGGCGACGTGATCCGCGCAAGCGTCGGGTCTTCTTCTGGCTCTCGATCGCCTGGGCCAGCCTGTTCGCTGCGCGCCTGATCGTTCAGCTCCCGCTCTATTTCGCGGGAGACGTGACCGCGCTCGGAACCACCAAGCTGCTCATGGGTATCCCGCTGTTCGCCCCACTCATCGCCGTGACGTGGCTGGTGGTTCGGGCGCTGTATCCGCGACGCACCGAGTGATAGCATTTATCTTGACGTCAAGATACTTTTCGGCTTCAGATCCAGTAAGGGTCGCCTTGCTGGCAGGGTCTGATTCCGACGAACAAGATGGGGAGCGACCGGCTTCCCGCCTCCGCCGACGAAGGAGCACACATGTCCACCGTTGACAGCTTCGGTGCCAAGAGCACACTGACAGTCGGGGAGACCGACTACGAAATCTTCCGGATCGACTCCGTCGCCGGGTACGAAAAGCTCCCCTTCAGTTTGAAGGTGCTCCTCGAGAACCTGCTTCGCACCGAAGACGGCGCGAACGTCACGAAGGAGCAGATCCAGGCGCTCGGCTCCTGGAACCCGGATGCCGAGCCCGACACCGAGATCCAGTTCACCCCCGCTCGCGTGGTGATGCAGGACTTCACCGGTGTTCCCTGCATCGTCGATCTCGCCACGATGCGTGAGGCGGTGACCGCCCTCGGCGGCGACCCCGCCAAGATCAACCCGCTCTCGCCCGCCGAGATGGTGATCGACCACTCGGTCATCGCGGATCTGTTCGGCACGCCGAACGCCCTCGAGCGCAACGTCGAGATCGAGTACGAGCGCAACGGCGAGCGTTACCAGTTCCTGCGATGGGGCCAGACTGCCTTCGACGACTTCAAGGTCGTTCCCCCCGGCACCGGCATCGTCCACCAGGTGAACATCGAGCACCTTGCGAAGGTCGTGTACGACCGGGAAGTCGGCGGCGTGCTCCGCGCCTATCCCGACACCTGCGTCGGCACTGACTCGCACACCACCATGGTCAACGGGCTTGGCGTGCTCGGCGGGGGAGGCGGTGGGATCGAGGCTGAGGCCGCCATGCTCGGCCAGCCGGTGTCCATGCTCATTCCGCGGGTCGTGGGCTTCAAGCTCACCGGATCCATTCCGGCCGGTGTGACCGCGACCGACGTCGTGCTCACGATTACCGACATGCTCCGTAAGCACGGCGTGGTCGGCAAGTTCGTCGAGTTCTACGGCGAGGGCGTTGCATCCGTGCCGCTTGCCAACCGCGCGACCATCGGCAACATGAGCCCCGAGTTCGGCTCGACTGCCGCGATGTTCCCGATCGACGACGTCACGCTCGACTACCTGCGCCTGACGGGCCGTGACGAGCAGACTGTTGCGCTCGTCGAGGCTTACGCGAAGCTGCAGGGGATGTGGCACGACCCCGCGCGTGAACTCGTCTTCAGCGAGTTCATGGAGCTTGACCTCGGTACTGTCGTCCCCTCGATCGCCGGTCCGAAGCGCCCGCAGGACCGCATTCTTCTCTCCGAGGCCAAGTCCCAGTTCGAGAAGGACATCCTCAACTACGCCACGCCCACCTCATCCGAGTCGATCGTCGACCTGGAGTCGCAGGGGTCCTTCCCGGCATCCGACCCGGGCGGGGAACCCGGTGATGAGGACGGGCACGTGCACAACGTCCTGATCTCCTCCGGAGGGCCTGCGGCGGCATCCAAGCCCGTGAAGGTGACCACGCCCGACGGGCAGAGCTACCTGCTCGACAACGGTGCAGTCACGCTCGCAGCGATCACCTCGTGCACCAATACCTCGAACCCGTCGGTCATGCTCGCCGCAGGCCTGCTGGCGAAGAAGGCCGTCGACAAGGGACTCAAGCGCAAGCCGTGGGTCAAGACGACCCTAGGCCCCGGATCGAAGGTCGTCACCGATTACTACGAGTCCTCCGGTCTCGACAAGGCGCTCGAGGGGCTCGGCTTCTATACGGTCGGCTACGGCTGCACGATCTGCATCGGTAACTCCGGTCCGCTCATCGATGAAGTCTCGGCAGCTATCAACGACAACGACCTCGCGGTGACCGCCGTGCTCTCGGGCAACCGGAACTTCGAGGGGCGCATCAGCCCGGACGTCAAGATGAACTACTTGGCCTCGCCGCCGCTCGTGGTGGCCTACGCCCTCGCCGGCTCGATGAACTTCGACTTCGAGACCGACCCGCTCGGCAAGGATCAGGACGGGAACGACGTGTTCCTGAAGGACATCTGGCCCTCGACTGAGGAGGTCCAGGAAGTCATCGACTCGTCGATCTCGCGCGAGCAGTTCATCAAGCAGTACGCGACGGTGTTCGACGGTGACGAGCGCTGGCGCAGCCTCCCCACCCCGGATGCCGCGCAGTTCGAGTGGGACGAGAACTCCACCTACGTCCGCAAGGCCCCGTACTTCGACGGAATGACGATGGAGCTCACCCCGGTGAGCGACATCCGCGGAGCTCGCGTGATGGCAACGCTCGGCGACTCGGTGACGACCGACCACATCAGCCCCGCGGGGAACATCAAGGCCGGCACGCCCGCCGCTCAGTACCTCGCCGAGCACGGCGTCGCGCAGAAGGACTTCAACTCCTACGGTTCGCGCCGAGGCAATCATGAAGTCATGATCCGCGGAACGTTCGCCAACATCCGACTGAAGAACGAACTGGTCGCAGCGGTCAACGACGGTCAGATCGTCGAGGGCGGCTACACCCGGGACTTCACGCAGGAGGGCGGCCCGCAGTCGTACATCTACGACGCGAGCATGAACTACCAGGAGCAGGGGATTCCGCTTGTCGTGTTCGGCGGCAAGGAGTACGGCTCGGGCTCGTCGCGCGACTGGGCGGCCAAGGGAACGAACCTGCTGGGCGTGAAGGCCGTCATCACTGAAAGCTTCGAGCGTATTCACCGCTCGAACCTCATCGGAATGGGAGTCGTGCCGCTGCAGTTCCCCGCCGGAGAAAGTTGGAAGTCGCTCGGCCTGGACGGCACCGAGATCATCAGCATCACCGGCCTCGAGCAGCTCAACGAGGGCGTGACCCCGAAGACGGTGCGCGTGACCGCTGAGCCGAGCGAGTTCTCACCGGAGGGCAAGCAGACTGTCGAGTTCGACGCGATTGTTCGTATCGACACACCCGGTGAGGCTGACTACTACCGCAACGGCGGCATCCTCCAGTACGTGCTGCGCTCGCTCGTCTGAGAGTCGAACGCAGCCGAGGGGCGAGGTCGAGACACGGGAGTGCTCGATCCCGCCCCTCGGCTCATCGATAGACTTGCGAGATGGCATTTCCGGCTGGGATGCCACCCGACGGGAGGAGTGAGATGGCTTTGCTTCCCACGATCCGCTCGCCACGGGATCTGGACGCTCTCACGACGGATCAGCTCTGCGAACTTGCGGAAGAGGTGCGCGCGTTTCTTGTCGAGAACGTCGCTCGCACAGGAGGCCACTTAGGGCCGAACCTCGGCGTGGTCGAACTGACCATCGCACTGCATCGGGTGTTCTCTTCGCCGGATGACCCGATCATCTTCGACACCGGGCACCAGTCATACGTCCATAAGCTCCTCACGGGGCGCCAGGACTTCTCACAGCTGCGCAGCCGTGGCGGCCTTGCCGGCTACCCCCAGCGCTCAGAGAGTGAGCACGACGTCGTCGAGTCATCGCACGCGTCCAGCTCCCTCAGTTGGGCCGACGGAATCTCCCGGGCGTTCGCCCGCACCGGGCGCCGTGACCGCCATGTCGTTGCCGTTGTCGGTGATGGCTCGCTGACCGGCGGCATGACGTGGGAAGCGCTCAACAACATCTCGGACGACAACGACCGCAATCTCGTCATCGTCGTCAATGACAACGGACGCTCATATGCCCCGACGATCGGCGGCATGGCACGCTACCTGAACCGCGTGCGTACGGCATCCAGCTACGAGACGCTGCGCAAGCGGTCCGACCGGATCTCCAGCCGGCTCGGGCCCGCGGCTCGCGCCTTCTACCGGGGGGTCCGGGGCGGAACCCGGGGTTTCCTTTCCCGATTCACGAACAACGAGGCGTTGTACTCGAACCTCGACATCAAGTACCTCGGCCCGATCGACGGGCATGACCTTCCGATGCTGATCGAGACACTCGAGCTCGCAAAGGAGCACGGGGCACCGGTTATCGTGCACGCGATA
>NZ_JASBSF010000020.1 GCF_030149085.1 Microbacterium sp.
GCGGCATCCTCGTTCCCCGATGCGGCGTACACGGATGCCGGGGCCGAGGTGAGCGACCGTGCCGGCGCGTGGGGTGCAGACATCGTCGTGACGGTCACTTCGCCGACCCCGGACGATGTGGCGTTGCTTCGAGATGGCGCAACTGTGATCGGCATGCTCGCGCCGGCGTTCCGACCCGAGGTTCGGGAGTCCCTCGCGACCCGCGGGATCACCGCACTTTCGTTGGATGCCGTTCCGCGCATTTCTCGCGCGCAGTCGATGGATGTCCTGAGTTCGATGGCGAACATCTCGGGGTACCGCGCCGTCGTGGAGGCAGCACACGAGTTCGGCCGCTTCTTCACCGGTCAGGTGACAGCAGCCGGCAAGGTGCCACCGGCAAAGGTACTGGTCGCCGGGGCCGGCGTCGCGGGACTCGCCGCGATCGGGACGGCTGCGAGCCTCGGCGCGATCGTTCGCGCGACCGACCCGCGGCCCGAGGTCGCCGACCAGGTGAAGTCGGTCGGCGGACAGTACCTCCCCGTCGAAGTCGACGAGGTCATGGAGTCTTCCGACGGATACGCCAAGGCGACGAGCGAAGACTACGATCGCCGCGCGGCCGAGATCTACACCGAGCAGGCCGCGGATGTCGACATCATCATCACGACAGCGCTGATCCCCGGGCGCGCAGCGCCGCGGCTGATTACGGCATCCGATGTCGCGCAGATGAAGCCGGGGAGTGTCATCGTCGATATGGCGGCGGCGCAGGGCGGCAACGTCGAGGGATCGGTTGCCGGCGAGCGCATCGTGACCGAGAACGGCGTAACGATCCTCGGCTACACGGATCTTGCGGGGAGACTTCCCGCGCAGGCGTCGCAGCTGTACTCCACGAACGTCTACAACCTGGTCGCGCTGCTGACCCCCGGCAAGGACGGGCAGCTCACGATCGACTTCGACGACATCGTGCAGCGTGGTGTCACCATCGTTCGCGACGGCGAGTCGACCTGGCCACCACCGCCCGTACAGGTCTCGGCCGCACCGAAGCCGGTCGCGGGGGAGCCTGCCCCGAAGCCAGAACCGAAGAAGGCGCCCGCGTGGCGGACCCCGGTGCTTCTCGGGGCAGCGGCGGTTCTCCTGTTCGTCGTGACCGCGATCGCACCGCCACCGATCCCCCAGCACTTCACTGTGCTGGTCCTGTCGATCATCATCGGCTTCTTCGTGATCGGCAAGGTGCATCACGCCCTCCACACGCCGCTCATGAGCGTGACAAATGCCATCTCGGGCATCATCGTCGTCGGCGCGATGCTCCAGCTGGCATCCGGGGAGCTCATCGTTCAGATTCTCGCCGCCGTCGCGGTGCTTCTCGCCAGCATCAACATCTTCGGAGGCTTCGCGGTGACCCGCCGAATGCTCGCCATGTTTTCCAAGGGCACCGACTCAAAGGGTGAGGCCCGATGAACGCCGCGTCGATCCTTCTCCACAGCGGTGCGTCAGTGTCCGCCGCGAGCGCGTCGGTTGCGGCATCCGTCGCAGGCGCCGCCTACCTCGTCGCGGCGCTGCTGTTCATCCTGAGCCTGCACGGCCTCAGCAAGCACGAGACAGCCCGCCGCGGTGTGCTGTTCGGCATCGCGGGCATGGTTATCGCCATTGCCGCGACGATCTGGCTCACGGTCGAGCAGCTCTGGGGACAGCCGCAGGCCGCGATCGGTCTCACACTGCTGGTGGTCGCGGTGCTGATCGGCGGATCGATCGGGCTGTGGCGCGCACGCGTCGTCGAAATGACCGGGATGCCCGAACTCATCGCGCTCCTCCACAGCTTCGTGGGCCTTGCGGCCGTCATCGTGGGGTGGAACGGAGCACTGGACCCGGGCGAGATCGACGGTGCGCTGCTCGGCATCCATCATGCGGAGGTCTTCATCGGGGTCTTCATCGGGGCCGTGACCTTCACGGGATCGATCGTCGCGTTCCTGAAGCTCTCGGCCCGCATCTCCTCGAAGCCGCTGATGCTGCCGGGCAAGAACGTCCTCAACCTCGGCGCCCTCGTCGCCTTCGTCGGCCTGACGGTCTGGTACGTCATCACGCCGGATCTGTGGCTGCTGATCGTGGTCACGATCCTCGCGCTGCTGCTCGGCTGGCACCTCGTTGCCTCGATCGGCGGCGGCGACATGCCCGTAGTCGTCTCAATGCTCAACAGCTACTCCGGTTGGGCCGCCGCGGCGGCAGGCTTCATCCTCAGCAACGACCTGCTCATTGTGACGGGCGCGCTCGTCGGCTCCTCCGGCGCCTACCTGTCGTACATCATGTGCCGCGCCATGAACCGTTCGTTCATCTCCGTTATCGCCGGCGGGTTCGGGATCGAGGCACCGAAGTCGACGGATGCCGAGACCGGCGAACACCGCGAGATCGACGTCACCGGCGCTGCCGAGCTCCTCGCCGAGGCGGACCGCGTCATCATCACCCCGGGCTACGGCATGGCTGTCGCCCAGGCGCAATACCCCGTAGCCGAGCTCACGGCGAAGCTGCGCGAACGCGGCGTGGACGTGAGGTTCGGCATCCATCCCGTCGCGGGACGCCTTCCCGGGCACATGAACGTGCTGCTGGCCGAGGCCAAGGTGCCGTACGACATCGTGTTCGAGATGGACGAGATCAACGACGACTTCGGTGAGACATCCGTCGTGCTCGTCATCGGCGCGAACGACACCGTCAACCCCGCCGCCGCCGAGGACCCGGGCAGCCCGATCGCCGGGATGCCGGTGCTACGGGTGTGGGAGGCCGACAACGTCATCGTCTTCAAGCGGTCGATGGCCTCGGGCTACGCGGGCGTGCAGAATCCACTGTTCTTCCGCGAGAACGCCCAGATGCTCTTCGGCGACGCGAAGGAGAAGGTCGAGCAGATCCTGCGGGAGCTGTAGGCGCAGCATCCGTTTCTGCGGCGTCAGCGGGGACTGCGGGCGAGGAACGGGCGGGGCCAGGCGCCGAGTGCGAGCACTGCGAGTGTGGTCTGAATGAGGCCGGTTGCGAAGTAAATGCCGTGGAGCGGCGACCACACGAGCATGATGGCGATCTCGACGAAGATCCAGATCATCATGATGAGCCCCGCCGCCGCGTGCATGCCAGCGGCCAGTCGATACCTGCCGTACTGCGCCGCAAGCGCGAGCGCCTGCGACCCACCGACGACGACCCCGAGGATGACGCCAGGCCACACGTACGACGTGAAGACCGAACCCTCGATCCACTCCGTCGGGATGGGCATGAAACCGAGGGTGAGACCCGCCATGCCCAGCAGCGCGGATGCGAGGTTGAACCAGGCGACAACCTGAAGCGATATCGACACCCCACCGCGAGCCGACCATGGACCGCACGCTACGCCTCGATCTGGGTCCAGGCAGCGGAGGGGGCCGGATCAATTCCCTGCCTCCCGTGCCGGCGCCGTCGCTAACTCCGCACACTCGGCTGGCGCACAGCATCCTCACGCCGACACGACCCGGCGTCGGGCCCGGAACTCAGGAGTTAGCCACACCCCGCCCCGGAGCCCGCGTCGCGAAGCGGGCGAGGTCGGCGGGCGACTCTAGGCTGAGATCATGCGCCTTGCCACCTGGAACGTGAACTCCGTCCGCGCCCGGGTCGACCGGATCGTCGACTTCGCGGTGCGTGAAGACATCGACGTGCTGGCGATGCAAGAGATCAAGTGCAAGGTCGAGCAGTTCCCGTTCGAGCAGTTCGAGCAGGCGGGCTTCCACGTCGAGGCCCACGGGTTCTCGCAGTGGAACGGTGTCGCAATCGCCAGCCGCTCCCGCCCGACCGAGGTCGAGACCGCCTTCGCCGGGATGCCCGGCTTCGCCAAGGGGCACGAGGGTCCGGATGCTCCGCAAGAAGCCCGCGCAATCGGGGCGACCATCGACGGCGTGCGTGTCTGGAGCCTCTACGTCCCCAACGGCCGCGCCCTCGAAGACCCCCACTACGTCTACAAGCTCCACTGGCTCGAGGCGCTGCGCCAGTACACCGCCAGCACCCTGGCTGCGACCCCCGACCTGCCGCTGGCCCTGGTCGGCGACTTCAACATCGCCCCGACGGATGCCGACAACGGCGACCCCACGATCATCGAAGGGGTATCCACTCATGTGTCCCCTCCCGAACGTGAAGCCTTCGCCTCTCTTGAGCAGGCGGGGCTGAGCGATGTCGTCAGACCCCTGATTCCCACGGGGTTCACGTACTGGGACTACAAGCAGCTGCGGTTCCCCCGGAACGAGGGTCTGCGGATCGACTTCGTTCTGGGCTCACGCGCTCTCGCGGATGCTGTGACGGATGCTGCCATCCACCGCAACGAGCGCAAGGGCGAGGCGCCGAGCGACCACGTCCCCGTGGTCGTGGATCTCGACCGCGCACGACTGTTCCCCGGGGCAGCCGACGAGGACGATGACCGCCCGATGATCTTCGGCTGAGGCGGCCCCGCCGAGGCACCCGACGCCTAGGGTGAGTGCATGGGAGTGCAGCTCATTGGCATCGGCACCGCGGTGCCGGAGTTCGCGCTCTCGCAATCCCAGGTGAGGGACCTGTTCCTCGCAGAACCGGATATCGCGCCCCTGACGGCGCGACTCGTCCGCGCCGCCTACGACAACTCAGCGATCGAGCGGCGCCACACCGTCATCGAAGATCTCGCCGGTGGTGGCGGAGACTTTCTCGAGCCGGAGACTCACGCGGTGCGCAACCCGGGGACCGCTACGCGCAACGCCCGATACGCACGCGAAGCGCCGCGACTGTCGGAGGCCGCCGCACGGCGTGCACTCGAGAACGCCGGCGTCGAGCCCGGTGAGATCACCCACGTCGTCACAGCCAGTTGCACCGGGTTCTACGCTCCGGGCCCCGAGTACCGGCTCGTCCGCGACCTCGGGCTGGATTCGACGGTCGAGCGCGAACACATCGGCTTCATGGGGTGCGCCGCAGCGATTCCCGCGCTGCGCTCGGCCTGGCGCATCTGCCTCACCGACCCCACCGCGACAGTGTTGGTCGCGTGCACCGAGGTGTGCTCCATCCACATTCGCTCGTCATCCGAACCCGACCAGATCGTGGCCTCCGCCGTCTTTGCCGACGGTGCGGCAGCGGCGGTGGTCACCGCGCCCCCCGCAGCACCGAGTTCCCACCGCACCGTCAGCCCCGCCCCGTGCGCTGGAATTGACGGGCTTCACCACCGCCCTCACGACCGACGGCGAGCAGGACATGGCGTGGATCATCGGCGACCACGGTTTCGAGATGACACTCACCGGCAACGTTCCTCGCATCGTTGGACGCGAGGTCCGCGCAGCGCTCGCACCGATCCTTGATCGCACCGGCGCGATTGATCAGTGGGTGGTGCATCCGGGCGGGCGCAGCATCCTGGACAGGTTCGAGCAGGCGATGGATCTCGACGAATCAGCTCTGCAGCGGTCCCGGGCAATCCTGCGCGACTACGGGAACATGTCCTCTGCCACCGTGCTGTTCATCCTCGCCGACCTTCTCGGAGATCCCACGGTGGCCGTGGGCGAGCAGGTGCTCGTCACGGCGTTCGGACCCGGCCTGGCGGTCGAGAGCGCGGCAGCTCGCATCGCACCGCGCCAGCCTGCAGACACAACGGAAAGTGTGCGCGTGGGGCAGGCGGACAGTGCGCGTTCGTGACGAGGCTCTTCGCGAACTGATGGATGATCCGCACTGCGACGAGCGGATGCTGCTCCGCACGGTACGCCGGTTCGGGGTGGTGAACCGGGCGGTGGCGGGATGGGGCACGATCTACAGATCCCGTCTGCGCCCCTACCTTCGCTCCCGAGCTGACGAGCAGCGTGAGGCGCCGGTCCGGATTCTCGACGTCGGATGCGGCGGCGGCGATGTCACTCTGAACCTCGCACGACGCGCCCGAGCAGACGGCTTCGCGGTGGAGGTGTGCGGAATCGATCCCGACACGCGGTGCCTGTCTGTCGCGACCTCGCGCCGATCCGAGCCCGGCGTGACCTTCCGCGGCACCCACGCCGCTGACCTCGTCGAGGCGGGCGAAGAGTTCGATGTCGTCGTCTCGAACCATGTCCTTCATCACCTCAGCCGGGACCAGTTGCACGAGCTGTTCGCGCACACCGACGCGCTGGGTGCCGAGCTCGCGCTGCACAACGACATCGCCCGGAGCAGAACGGCATGGGTCCTCTACAGCCTCGGCATCCTGCCGTTCGCGCCCGGAACCTTCTTGTTCACCGACGGCCTCCGCTCGATCCGTCGCTCATACACTCTCGCCGAGCTCCAGCAAGAGGTCCCGCCGGGATGGACGGTAACCGCGCCGGCCCCGTTCCGCGTTGTCGCCGCTCGAAACTCGCGCACCACTGGCGGGGTGTGATCCATGCGTGTCGTGATCGTTGGCGCGGGTCCGGTGGGCACGCTGCTGGGCGCCGAGCTTGCCCGCCTGGGCGTGGAACACGTCACGCTCGAAGCGCGTGAGGCCCCCGGCGCCGGATCCCGAGCCATCGGCATCCATTCCGCCGCTCTGTTGGCGATGTCAGCCTCGGGGGTGACCGAGCGCGTCCTGGCCACCTGCCTGCGAGTCCGCGAAGGCGAGGCCAGGGTCGGTGGCCGGACCGTGACCACGATCCGCTTCGGAGCGGTGCGGGCCGGGTCACTCGCATTGTTCCCGTTCGTCGCGACCCTCCCGCAGGCCGCCACCGAGGCTGCGATCGCCGGTGCGGCGGCCAGCCACGGCGCCGCCGCCCCGCAGCGTGGAATCCAGGTGCTCGACGTGATCGACGAGGGATCGTCGTGTCGGGTGATCACCGACCGCGGCGAGGTGCGCGGTGATGCGGTCGTGATCGCGGCGGGGTCTCGCTCCCGTCGCATCAGTAGCCTCACCCGGGACGGGAAACGCCGCGCGTACCCCGACCGGTACGTCATGGCCGATGCTCCCGATGACACCGTCGACGGGCCTCGCGCCATCGTTCACCTGCATCCAGACGGCGTCCTGGAGTCCTTCCCCCTGCCCGGCGGCTTGCGGCGATATGTCGCCTGGCACCGCCCGGGCTCCACCGGCACCGCAACTGATGACGTGACCACCCTGCGTGACGCCGTCAGCCGGCGTGCGGGATCCTCTGGCGACACGATCACGACCGCGACGACCTTCGGGGTCGGCCGATTCGTCGCGCGCCGGATGCTGCGCGGACGGGTTTTGGCGATCGGTGACGCGGCCCACGAGGTGAGCCCCATCGGCGGGCAGGGCCTCAACCTCGGGCTCATCGACGCAGCGACGCTCGCGCCGCTGCTCGGAGAGTGGAGCAGCACCGCAGAGCAGCCGGCCGCACTGCTCGCGTGGGAGCGTCGACGGAGAGCCGCCGCGAAGACCGCGGCCCGGATCGCCGCGCTGAACACCGTGGCCGGGCGTGGTCACGGTGGCTTCGGCGCCGCCGCGCGACTCGCCGGCATCCGTCTCGTGCCGGCGCGGCTCCTCGCGCACGCCTACGGGATGGGTTTCGATCCTGATGCCCGCATAAGCCACCTCACGCCGCAAACGCGGTGAGAACCAGTTGCGCGGCGAGGATCAGACCGGACGCCATCACCAGTCGGAAGACCACGCGGTCCGGCTTCCGGAGCGCGCGGAGCAGACCCGCGACCGCGCACGTCACAACGCTCACTGACGCAGCGAGCGCCACGGCGCGGGGCGCCTCGCCGAACGATCCGACCAGCACGACCACGGTCCCCGCGATGACGGCGGCGAACGCGGCTATCGCACTCGGCGTGGCACCGATCCGGTGACCGAGTCCGCGCACACCCGTCGCCTCGTCGTCGGCGAGATCGGGAAGCACGTTGGTCAAATGAACTGCCACACCCAGCAGCGCACCGGCGGCTCCCTGCCACCACGGAGCCACCGCAGGCAGGGCAGCTGCCAGGGTTGCGAGCGAGGGCAGGATGCCGAAACTCACCGCGAACGGGATCACCGATGCCCATGTGGACTTCAGCCAGGCGTTGTACGCCCACGCCGAGGCCAGAGCGATGCCATGGGCGAGGCAGAACTGCCACCCGATAACGCCGGAGACACCCAGCGCGAGCACGAGCGCGACGCCCGCTGCAGCAGCGACCGCTCTGCGCGAGATCACGCCCGCCGCGATCGGCTTGTCGCGACGCCCGACGGCGATATCGCGCGGGGCGTCGATGGCGTCGTTGGACCATCCCACAGACAGTTGGCCGAAGAGCACAGCCGCGACGGTCAGGGCGATGCGCTCCACTCCGATGTCGGCGCCGACGGCGAGCAATCCGGCGAGCGTCGTGACGACCACCGTCGGCCCAGGATGCGAGCACGCCAGCAACGCGAGCACCCGGCCCCCGAATCCTGTCGTGACCGGGGAGGTCTGCCGGCTCGCCATTCCCTCACAGTACGCGTCAGCACACCGCGCCCGGCGCGCCGAACGCAGGATCAATCCGCACTGCCGACCCCTGGCGGCTCGTCTCGCCCATCTGATCCTGCGATCGGGACGGTGGCCGGCCCCGTCCGGCGGGCGCGAGGCCTCCCCCATGAGACGGATGTGACGTGGCATGGGATCGACGTAGCGTGGATGGGTGAGTGATCCGACGCGTGCCACCTCGTGGTGGGTTCCGCTGCGAGGCGATGTCTGGCTAGCAGTGGCACTGTTCGTCACGGCGGTGTTGAGCACGGCCCTCGGCTCGGTCGCGGGAATCTACAGCCAGACCGAGGTCGACCTCCGTTTCGCCCTCCTGTATGCCTTCGGCGTCACAGCACCACTCGCATGGCGGCGGCGCCTACCCAGCACGGTCGCGGTCGCGGTGTCGATCGCGTTCTTCCTCGGCATGACGGCGCGCATCCCGGAGCTCTACGTGGGAAACGTTGCCGTCTTCATCGCCTTCTACACGGTCGGGGCGTGGGTAGACGATCGGCGCCGCGCGTTCATCGTGCGCATGGTGATCATCGTGGGGATGTTCATCTGGCTGCTGGTGACGATGTTCATCGATGCCACCGCCCCCACCGACGAGGGACTGTCGCGCGCAGGGCTTTTCTCGCCCTACGTGGCGTTCATGCTCATCCAGTTCCTCGTGAACGTCGCCTTCTTCGGCGGCGCTTACCCTCGATCCACCGATGAGCTTGGGTGACAAGCGGGTGCCGTGACGCAGAAATGCCCCTCTGATCAGGAAGAATAGTGATTGTCTAGACCGCTGTTCGACCGATCCGAGAGGCATCTCGTAGGTGCAATTCAAGCATGCTCC
>NZ_JASBSF010000025.1 GCF_030149085.1 Microbacterium sp.
GAGGGCAAGGGCGCGAACGCCGTCGTCGCCTTCCGGTTCGAGACCAACGACTATGGCGACAGCGGCGGTGTCGAGGTGTGCGCCTACGGCACCGCCGTCACCATTTCCTGAGTGTCAGGACGCTGAGCCGCCGATCATCGCCCCGGCCGCGCCCAGCACGTACGGCACGAGCCAAATGGCCCACACGACGATGCTGAACCGGTGGAACACGGCTTTTTCGTTCGCGCGGTTTCGGATCAGCACGATCACGGCCCACACGAGATGGATCGCCATGAGGATGATGGCGGCGAGCCCGGTTATCGCCATTAACTGATCCAGACCGCCTGCGGCCACCCCATCCGCTCGACGGCTTGCGGCGATCTGGGACATGAGCAGGGTCCCCGTGGTGTCGGCGGCGAGGCCTCCTGCGAAGAACGCGGCGTGCCACCACGTCAGGGTGCGCTGGATTCGTTCTGCCCAGACGCCGATGGAGTAGAAGACCAGGGCAAGCGTGATGATGACGATGGCTGCAACAAGCATGACGTGATGCTAGCAAACCTTCAGTAACACTGAAAGCTCAGACGGCGATATCCAACGGCCCGGGCGCACGGAGCCGCCGGAGCACCCGAGCCTCCACCATCGCGGGGATGAAGTGCCGGAGCCGCGCATCACCGAGAGCCGCCACCTCCTCGGCCACCATGAGTCTGACGCCCGCCTCGTCGGCCCAGGGGATGCGTCGCACGAGACGGTCCACGGCGTGGTTCAGCGCCTCGTACTCATCGCGGGGGTTCGTCGCGCTCACGCGTCTAGGATGCGCGCGCTCGCGTCGAATTTCCACCCTTGCCTCAGTGAGAACGCCCTGTTCAGCCCGGAGTTCGGGGGGTCACGAGCCCGAGGCGGATGAGGGTGCGACGGCGCTCACGCACGATGAAGAAGGTCCCCACCGCCCACAGCGGGAACTGCGTGAGGAACGCGATGCGGAAAGCATGCAGCGTGTACGTGTCGGGCGTCCCCGCGCCCTGTATGTCGAGCGCGAGACCGATGAGGTAGACAGCGATGAGCGCGGCGAGAAACCCGCCCGCGTTGGTGACCCCGGTCGCCGTACTCAAGCGCTGTGCGGGGTTGTGGGTGCGGGCGTGATCGAACGCGATCATCGACGCGGGGCCTCCCAGCGCGAGAGCGATGGCGAGCGCGAACAGCAGCCACAGCGGCGCGGGCCCGGGAAAGGCGATGACGACCGCCCACGCAACAGCTTGCGCGGCAACCGACGGCAGCACGAGAGCACGAGAGCGGTGCTGAGGCAGCCGCTGCGACAGCCCGCCCATGATCGGGCCGAGCGCCATCCCGACCACGACATACGTCGACAGGATGCCGGCGGCTTCGGCGACCGTGCGCCCCTCGCCGACAGTGAGGAACGGCATGCCCCACAGCAGCACGAACGCGGTGCCCGCGAAGGGGGTCGTGAAGTGTGACCAGAATGCGAGCCGGGTACCGGGGTGCGCCCACGCGGCACGGATGCCGACCCCCGTGTCCACGGTCGAGGTGACGACCCGGATTGCACCCGTGTCGGTGTTGATCGAGACATCCCGCTCCAGTTCGGGCGGATGGTTGCGCACGACCAGAGCGATGAGGATGGTGAACACGAGCCCGAGCCCCGCGATCGACCCGAACGTGATCGTCCACGACGTGGCGTGCAGCAGGGCCGCCAGGGGAATCACCGCCACCAACTGCCCGGCCTGACCGACGATGCCGGTTAGCTGCACCATGACCGGTGCGCGTTGCGCGGGAAACCAGGTGGCGATGAGGCGGATGACGCCGGGGAAGATTGCCGCATCGCCCGCACCCAGCAGAACACGGGCGACAAGGGCGATACCGACGCTCGGAGAGATCGCCATCACGAGTTGACCGACCGCCATGAGCACCATGCCGACGGTCATGACCGGGCGCGATCCGAAGCGATCGAGCAGCACTCCCACCGGGATCTGCATGCCGCCATACACCCCGAGCTGGATGACGGCGAACAGCGACAGCGTCGACGCGTCGGCGCCAAAGCGATCGGCGGCGTCTACACCGACAGCGCTGAGAGAACTGCGGTTGGTGACGGCCAGAACGTATCCGGCAACGGCAACCGACCAGATCAGCCACGCTCGCCAGCTCGGCCCTCCGGCGAGGGGGCGGCGAGCCGAGGTCACCTCATAACGCTAGTACTCCGGCGGCCTCACTCGGTCTCGATCCCGACGAGCGCGTGATGGATGCGAAGAAGGTCGACCATCATCGAGCCCACGAGGATCCAGTGATCCGACGCCGGAGCGGTCACCGCGAGGGGCCTCGTCAGCGCGGCGGGTTCGATCACGCCAGCGGTCGGAGGAGCAGCGCCCCGGTCGGGGGCGAACCGCACATCGTGTGCCGCTCGGCGCAGTTGTTCCGCGATCGCGCCGATTGCGGGCTCGCCCGTGAGGGTGTCGTCGTAGCGCTCGTGGAACGCGCGGGTCATCCCGATGGCCTGCGTCACGATCGGCGTGAACGTCGTGACGAGAGTGTCGAGAGCAGCGAGCTCGGCCCGATGGCGCGGCGCGCGAGGGTTGAGGGTCAGCGAGTCTCGCGCCGCGGCGATCGCGGCATCCGCGGCATCCCGGCTCGCTCGCGTCGCTCGCGCCCGCGCGAGAAGATCGTCCCGCTGCGCCCGACTCTGCGAGTGCTGCAGGGCATCGGCGAGGCGGTCGAGGGTTCCGGCGAGGTCATCGGCGAGCGCGCGCACGGCGCGGCGGGCCGGCTCGACCGGGAGCGGCGGAACGATGAGGACGTTGACGACGAAACCGATCGCGGCGCCGATGACCGTCTCGACGATGCGATCGAGCGCGTAGTTGGGTGTTGCCGTTCCCAGGGCGAGCACGAGGAGCGCGCTGATGGCTACCTGGTTTCCGGTGCCGGGCGTCATCCGCAGGACCCACGAGAGCACGAGCGCCACGACCACGGCGACCGCAACGACCCAGGTGGAGGTCCCGAGCAGGATGCCGAGGGCCGAGGCGACCACGACACCGACGATGACCCCGACACTGCGCTCGAGCGCCTTCCCGAACGACTGGTTCAGGCTCGGCTGGACGACCAGGAGCGCGGCGATCGCGGCGAAAACCGGGGGCTGAGCAGGGATGAGCCACCCGGCGAGGAACCACGCGAGCACGGTGGCGACGGCGGACTTGACGACCTGGAGCAACGACGAGCGCTGGGCGGTGCGAAGGGCGACTGACATGCTCATGCGGCCCACGTTAGGGGAGCATGCCCGCGATGCGGCTCAGATTCTCAGGGTCGCACGACTGGATTCCCGGATGATGAGCTCGGGGGTGAACCTCACCTGACGGGGTCGCGAATGCTCGCCATCCTGCTCGAGGAGCGGCTCCACCGCTGCGCGTCCGATATCTACCGCGAGCTGCTGCACTCATCGACGGGAGCCTCGACGACCTGCGATACCGTGTGGTCAGGACACACAGCCCTCGGGCATCCGATGACACGGAAGGACACCATCATGGTGAAACGTCAGCTTCCCCAGCCTGCCGAGCTGTTCGAACTGATGAAGTTCAAGAAGCCCGAGTTCGACGGACGCAAGCGACGCCTGCAGTCCGCGCTGACGATCGCCGACCTGCGCACGATCGCCAAGCGCCGCACCCCGAAGGCCGCGTTCGACTACACCGATGGTGCAGCGGAGGGCGAGCTGTCGCTCTCGCGCGCCCGCCGCGCATTCGAGGACATCGAGTTCCACCCCGACATCCTGACCCCCGCGCCTGACCTCGACACCTCCGTCGAGATCCTCGGCGGCCCCTCGGCGCTCCCCTTCGGAATCGCGCCGACCGGCTTCACGCGACTCATGCAGACCG
The DNA here is from genome assembly GCF_030149085.1 of Microbacterium sp. Lineage (GTDB taxonomy): Bacteria > Actinomycetota > Actinomycetes > Actinomycetales > Microbacteriaceae > Microbacterium. Next base: position 3,852 of record NZ_JASBSF010000025.1, read on the forward strand.
AAGGCGAGATCGCTGGCGCCTCGGCTGCGGGAGCCGCGGGCATCCCCTTCACTCTCTCGACCCTCGGCACGACATCGATCGAGGAGGTGAAGGCCGCCAACCCCGGCGGGCGCAACTGGTTCCAGCTGTACGTCATGCGCGATCGCGAGATCTCTTATGCGCTGGCTCGGCGAGCTGCGGCATCCGGCTTCGACACCCTCATGTTCACCGTCGACACCCCGGTCGCGGGCGCACGCCTGCGCGACAAGCGCAACGGCTTCTCGATCCCGCCGCAGCTCACCCTCGGCACGATCGTCAACGCGATTCCCCGGCCCTGGTGGTGGTACGACTTCCTCACGACTCCGAAGCTCGAGTTCGCCTCGCTCTCGTCGACCGGCGGCACCGTTGGTGAGCTGCTGGATGCCGCCATGGACCCCACGATCAGCTACGAGGATCTCGCCGTCATCCGTGATCTGTGGCCCGGAAAGATCGTCATCAAGGGTGTGCAAAACGTCGCCGACTCGGTGCGCCTGATCGACCACGGTGTCGACGGCATCATCCTCTCGAACCACGGTGGGCGGCAGCTTGACCGCGCACCCATCCCCTTCCACCTGCTGCCGAAGGTCGTGCGCGAAGTCGGCAAGGATGCCACGGTCATGATCGACACCGGAATCATGAACGGTGCCGACATCGTGGCATCCGTGGCCCTCGGCGCCACGTTCACGCTCATCGGTCGTGCGTACCTGTACGGCCTCATGGCGGGCGGACGACAGGGCGTGGACCGCACGATCGAGATCCTGCGCGCCGAGATCGAGCGCACGATGCGCCTGCTCGGCGTGTCAAGCCTTGCCGAACTCGAGCCGCGCCACGTCACACAGTTGACGCGTCTGGTTCCGGTGGGCGGGGGCGCGGCATCCGTTCCCCTCGACACCTGACCACCGCTCACCAATCCGTCACTGTGTTACGCGGCGAGTTGCACGTCGGGCGCGAAGCCGAGATGCTCGAACACATCGCAGCATGACGCGAAGCCTCGCGCCCGAGCACGCCATCGGGCACGCGCTGCGGCTCCCTGACAACTCAGCGGGCCGCCCTGGCTCGCCCGAACTCGAACGGCCTGTCATGCGTCTGACGTCTCCGCCCGTCCCTGTCTTCACCCTCGAGCGTGTCCGATTCGACGAGGACTACCACCCTCTCGACAACACGCGCATCACCACCAACTTCGCGAACCTCGCGCGCGGCGAGAACCGCAGGGAGAACCTCCGCAACGCGATCCGGATGATCAACAACCGGTTCAATGAGCTTGCCGCCGACGACAACGAAACGGCAGATCGCTACTCACTCGATCTCGACATCGTCTCGGTCTCGATCGACCTCGACGAGGGTGGCGACGGCGAGCGATTCCCGATCATCGAGGTTCTGGAGACGACGATCGTCGACCACCGTTCGGGAACCCGCATCCCGGGCATCGTCGGGAACAATTTCTCGTCGTACGTGCGCGACTATGACTTCAGTGTCGTGCTCCCCGCGCACAACGCCGGCGGATCCGGGTTCAGCGTTCCCGACGACTTCGGGGTGCTACACGGGAACCTGTTCCGCAGCTTCGTTGCGTCGGATGCCTACACGCGGCACTTCGCGAAGGCTCCCGTCATCTGCCTGAGCGTCTCGAGCACCAAGACCTACCAGCGCACCGACACGCGGCATCCGGTTCTTGGGATCGAGTACCGCCAGAACGAGTACTCCCTGACCGATGACTACTTCGCGAAGATGGGGATGAAGGTCCGCTACTTCATGCCGCCGCGCAGCGCCGCGCCGCTGGCCTTTTACCACGTCGGTGATCTGCTCGCCGACTACACGAACCTTGAACTGATCTCCACGATCGCAACCATGGAGACATTCCAGAAGATCTACCGTCCCGAGATCTACAACGCCAACTCCGCTGCACCCGCGCGGTTCCAGCCCAGCCTGAGCCAGCCCGACTACTCGCTGACGCGCATCGACTACGACCGCGAGGAGCGCAGCCGCCTGGCCGTCGAGCAGGGCCGTTTCGCCGGCGAACACTTCGTCGAGCCGCACCGCGAGACGCTGGAGCTGTGGTCGGCGCAGTTCTCCGACCGCGAGCTGGAGGGGGCCCAGGCATGACGCTCCTTCCCACCTCCACCGCCGGAAGCCTCCCCAAGCCCGCGTGGCTCGCCGAGCCCGAGACGCTCTGGTCTCCCTGGAAGCTGGATGACGGCATCCTCGCCGAGGGCAAGCGGGACGCCCTGCTTCTGGCGCTCTCGGATCAACAGCACGCGGGGATCGACATCGTCAGCGACGGCGAGCAGAGCCGCCAGCACTTCGTGACGACCTTCATCGAACATCTCGCGGGCGTCGACTTCGAGCGCCGCGAGACGGTGCGCATCCGCGACCGTTACGACGCGTCGGTCCCGACGGTCGCCGGCCCCGTCGCGCGCAAAGCGCCGGTGTTCGTCGAGGATGCCGAGTTCGTGCGTGCCCACACCAACCGACCCCTCAAGTGGGCGCTGCCCGGCCCCATGACGATGATCGACACGCTCTACGACGCCCACTACGGCAGCCGCGAAGAGCTCGCATGGGAGTTCGCCGGCATCCTCAACCAAGAAGCGAAAGAACTCGCCGCGGCCGGCGTCGACATCGTCCAGTTCGACGAGCCGGCGTTCAACGTCTTCTTCGACGACGTGAACGACTGGGGAATCGCGGCGCTCGAGCGCGCGGCAGAAGGGCTGACCTGCGAGACCGCGGTGCATGTCTGTTACGGCTACGGCATCAAGGCCAACACCGACTGGAAGGCATCCCTCGGGTCGGAGTGGCGCCAGTACGAGCGGATCTTCCCGCGCATCCGCGAATCGAGCATCGACATCGTTTCGCTCGAGTGCCACCACTCCCACGTGCCGATGGACCTCATGGAACTCATCCGCGGCAAGAAGGTGATGGTGGGCGCGATCGATGTCGCCAGCTCGACGGTGGAGACCCCCGAGGAGGTCGCCGAGACGCTGCGGCGGGCGCTGCAGTTCGTGGATGCCGAGAACCTCTACCCCGCCACGAACTGCGGCATGGCTCCCCTGCCCCGCGGAGTCGCGCGCGGAAAGCTCGCCGCCCTCACCGCGGGCGCGGCGATCGTTCGTTCCGAACTCGGCGGCTGAACTCCGGCATCCGAGCTCCGGCATCCGTCTTCGGCACACAGCGACGTAGGAGAAATCGCCGAGGCAGGACGATGTGCACCAGAAAGGTCCTACCTCGGCGAGAACACCTACCTTCGTGCGGTGGGCGTGCGGTGGACTCGGCCCACTACACCCGCGCGGCGACCCCGGCTATCAGATCGACGACCTTCTCGGGCTGACGGATGCCGACAGAGAAGACGTACGTCGTCGTGAAGCCCGCCTCCCCCAGCGCCCGCACCTGGCCGGCGACGCCGTCCACCGTGGATTCGGGATTCACGCCGATCATTGCCGTCTTCTCGACGGTGTCGTAGTCGCGCCCGACATCGTCGCAGTGCGCCCGCAGCACGTCGAGCTTCCCGGTGGGCACGCCAGCCAGGGCGCTCAGGTTGCAGGCATCGGCGTACTGAGCGACGAGCTTGAGGGTTTTCTTCTCGCCCCCACCGCCGATCATGAGCATCGGCTTCGTGACGTTCTGCGGCGAGTTCAGCGTGCGTCCGAGCTGCCAGATCGCCCCGTCGTAGGGCTCTTCGGACTCCGACCACATCTGCCGGCAGATCTGGATCGTCTCTTCCAGCTCGCGGAAACGCTGCGCGACCGGTGAGAACGGGAATCCGAGGCCGACGCACTCCTGCTCGTTCCAGCCGGCGCCGATGCCGAGCCCGACGCGGCCACCCGAGAGCACGTTGAGGGTGCTCACCTGCTTGGCGAGCAGGGCCGGATGCCGATAGATGACGCCCGTGACCAAGACGTGCAGCATCGCGGTCTGCGTGTGCGCGGCAAGGAACCCGAGGGTCGCGTA
>NZ_JASBSF010000034.1 GCF_030149085.1 Microbacterium sp.
CAGACGATCCGCGATGTGACGTGGGAAGGCCAAGGCTGCTCGATCTCGCAGGCGTCGGCATCCATGCTCGTCGATCTCATCGACGGCGTCCCGCGCGAGAAGGCAGCTGAACTGATCGACGGTTTCCGCGAGGCGCTGCGCTCGCGCGGCACGATCGAGCTCGACGAGGACGTGTACGAGGATGCCGCAGCCCTCTCGGGCGTCTCGAAGTTCAGCGCCCGCGTCAAGTGCGCGATGCTCGCCTGGGTCGCCCTCGAAGAGAGCCTCGCCCAGACATCCTGAGGATTTCGCATCCGCCCTCAACGCCGAAGGGTCGCAACACGCCGTGCGCTGCACGGTGGCAGCGGCGTGTTGCGACCCTTCGTGTGAGACGGATGCCGCGAGCGGCGACTCAGGCCGGCAAGAGCTCGCGCTCCAGGCGGGCGTAGCTGGTCTCCATGCCCTCGGTCATACCGGTGGCCAGGACCATGTCGCGCGTGTCCTTGTCGGGGTACTCGATCACCAGCGTGATGAGGGTCGCGCCGTCCTCTTCGTACAGGGACATGTCGTTGAGCGTCGACGGGAAGTCGGTTCCAGTCATGTGCTCCGTGGTTACCGCACGCCTCGGAGCCTCGCTCACGAGCGTCTCGCCATCGAAGCCGAACGCCTCACCCTCCACACCCTCGTCAGGCGTCCACTCGTAGCGGTAGCGCCCGCCGACCGCCGGATCGATCTCGCACACCGTCATCCGCCAGCCATCAGGGCCCAGCAACCACTTCTTCATAAGCTCGGGCTCGGTGTGGGCCCGCCACACGAGATCCCGGGGTCCGTCGATCAGCCGCGTGATCCGCACGTGCGTATCGCTGAGGATCTCGGTCTGCGTGCCCTTGCCCTGCGCGTACTCCCGCAGGTCCTGCAGCACCGCGTCGAGTTGGTTGATCGCGAGCGTCGACCCTTCGACGGCACCGAACTCGACGACCTGCTCCAGGGCGTCGAGCGAGTCGAAGTAGGTGATGTTGGTGAGTCGCGAGCCCTCGGGCGTCGCCTCGAAGAGGAACTCGACGCGCATCGTGGGCATGCCTTCGAGCACGTCGCCGTCACCGTTGAGGAACGAGTCGAGCACCTCGAATCGGTGTGGCGAATCGATCGCGGTGAACTCCCAGCCGCCGCGCGACACCTCGCCCTGCGGGCTGGTCATCTGGTACTGCGCGCGGCCCCCGGGGGTGAGATCGAACGACGTGAAGGTCGCCGGCCACCCCGGAGGGCCCCAGAAGCGGTCGAGCTGGGCAGGCTCGGTGAACGCCTGCCAGAGGCGCTCGACGGGCGCGGCGAAGTCGCCGACGAGTGTCATCGTGAGCGCGTCGGGGTCGGTGGTGACAGCGGTGACGGGCATCGTCAGTTCCCTTTCGTGGTGATGGATGCCGATGGGTCGGATGGCTCGGCGAGCAGGTCGTCGAGTCGGTCGATGCGCGCACGCCACAGGTCCTCATAGCGGGCGAGGAGCGCTTTCGCTCTGGCGATCATGATCGGATCGGCGCGAACGAGGCGCTCGCGTCCCTCCGCTCGCTTGATGATGAGGCCGGCCTCTTCGAGGACGGCGACGTGCTTCTGGACCGCCGCGAAGGACATGTCGTAGTCCTGCGCGAGCGCCGAGACCGAGTGCTCGGACTCGATAGTCCGGCGCAGGATGTCGCGCCGCGTCGCCGCGGCGAGCGCGTGAAACACGCGGTCAATCTCATCATCAGTGAGGTCCTTTTGTACAATCATTTGGTTGTACGTTAAGGCACGCCAAAGCCGCCGTCAACCCCGACACGAGTTGTTGAGTTCGCGCGTTTCCGCGCTGCGACCGTCGGGCGACGCCGATAGGGTCATCCCGTGCCGACTCCCTGAGAATCGCTCCACTTCGTCCGCGGTGCTGCCGAAGCAGACGAACCAATGGGGTCGAAGGAGAAGTGGTGGGTCGAGCTGCCGATGTTCGGCGACCGACAGTGGTTGCTCAAGCTCGCGCGACTCGATGAGCTCGATGGGACTGTCAGCGGAGAAGATTGGGCCGAGTGGACTGTCCACCAACTGGCCGATCAGCTCGGCGTTCCGAGCGCGACTACCCGCCCAGCAATCTTGGAAGGTCGGCGCGCGATCGTGTCCAGGTCAGTGCTTCGGGACAGTCTCGAGTACCTCGATCATGGCAACAGCGTGCTGTCAGCACGGTTCGCCGACTAGGACCAGTCAATCCAGGGCGAGAACCAGGGCTACACGGTGGCGGCCGTCCAGCATGCGCTCGAGGAGGTTGGGCCGCCGGCCGACATCGACTGGCCAGGTGACTTCACTGCCTTTGACGTGTGGACCGGCTATCTGCTTATGGATGCTTGGGTCGCCGGACGCGACCGCCATCACGAAAACTGGGCGGTCATCCTCCGTGGGGGTGAGCGCCGTCTGGCACCTTCCTTCGACCATGGAAATGCGCTCGGCTTTCAGGAGCGGGACGAGCGACGTGTCCGGATGCTGGGCGACGAACCCCACATGATGCGCTGGGTGGAGCGCGGGACCAGCCACCACTTCGCAGGAAAACCCAAGCTTACGGAACTCGCATGGAGCGCTCTTCGCCGAGCATCGCCGGCAGCTCGCCGCTTTTGGCTCGACCGACTCGACTCAATCTCAGAGGATGAAGTTCGTTCCGTCGTCTCCCCGGTCCCCCGCGCGATAATGTCTGAGGTCACCCATACATTCGTAGTTCGACTGTTGGCGACGAATCGAAGGAGGTTGCTCGATGGCTACTCAGGCACTTGACCGAGATCAACTCGACCTCACGGCGAGCCGCAAGACCCTCATCCTCGTCTGGCAGAACCCCGTGTCCCGGCTCTTCGTGAAGGTGGGCCAGCTCGACGCACTCCCCGCTGGCCGATTCGCTTTCCAGTATCTCCCGGGCGCATGGGATGACCCCGCGTTCGTCCCGCTGCTTGAATATCCCGATCGTGACACTGGCTATGTCTCTGACGAGATCCCGGCGTTCTTCGCGAATCGGATCCTCTCTGTCGACCGCCCACACTACGACCGCTACTTGAGCTGGCTCGGCATTGAGAATCTCAGTTCGGACGACGTTCCTTTCGAAGTCTTGGCCCGCACTGGCGGCGGCCGGGCAACCGACACCTTCCACGTCGTCGAGCTCCCTCTCACCAAAGCTGGTCAGCTCACGAGCCGGTTCTTTGTTTCAGGTGTTCGACACTTCTTTGGATCGGATGCCGCCATCGCGACCCTCCAGAACGGTGCGACGCTCCGCCTCGAGCTCGAGGAAGGCAACGAGGTGAACCCGAAGGCGGTTCTCGTCAATACCCTCGAAGGCCAGAAGTTTGGCTACGTTCCGGACTGGCTCTGCGCAGATGTCCACGCTCGGATCAAGGACGGCTGGTCGATCACAGCGATCGCAGAGCGGGTCAACCCGGACGCGCCAGCACACGTTCGCGTGCTCTGCCGCCTCGACGCCTTCCGCGACTAGCGATTGCCCGGAGCGGTTCTCGTGCGTCGCAACTCGGTAAGCGTGACGGGACGGTCGACCCAACCGTCTTTGTAGGCTCTCGGGTCGAGAAAGTACCACGCCCCCCCCGATCGCACCTCGAAGGCTCGCCTGACGTGACATCCAGTGTCATCCCGCCGCGTTCCCGGGATATGACCGCCGTCCACTCCGGGTGTGGCCACTCGGTCGTCGACAGCTCCACCCCGACGACCTAGCCTGACCACACGGAGTCGCTCAGATCGCGCGGGACCCTTCCGCGCGATCCCGGATCGGATCGAGAATCGCCTCCGCAGCCCAGGTCGCAGCGTCGGCGATGTCGCGACCACTCATCCCCAGCTGTCGGCGCATTGCCACCCAGGTCGCCGCCGAGTCGAGGTGACACA
>NZ_JASBSF010000065.1 GCF_030149085.1 Microbacterium sp.
CGGGTGCGGTGGCGATGGAGGCCCCGACGAGCCCGGCCGACACCATCAGCACGGCGGCGATCCCACCCCACAGACCGCGGGCTCGAGGATGACTGAGGGCAGCGGACATGGAGTCTCCTTCGTGCGGCGCATCGTCCGCACACACCGGGCGCACGAAGAGGCTGCGCCGAGAACGGACGGATCGATGCGGAAAGGGGCGACGCCGGACTCTCCGCATCGCTTCGAGGTCCGATGCTACTAGCAGGTAACGTGCTACTCCACCTCTCGCTAAGCAGAATACTGCTCTGATCGGGGCAGCAGCGCGGCCGGGACGCCTCACAGCAGACAGGAGTATGCTGACGTGTTGGGTCGCCCGACCCCGAAGAGTCCCGAAAGGCGGTGATGGCGATGTCCGGTGATAGTTACGACGCCGCCTTCGCTGCGTCGCGACTCCCTGCGCTAGCGCGTTGACCTTCCGGTCCGCTTTCGCACGTCCTTCTCCGCAGCCGTCGGCGGCGTCATCCGTCCCTGACGAATCCGCGCACGGTGCTCTCTGCCGCCGTGCCCCTGCGAGAACGGAGCCGCATCATGGCGCTCATCGACAACGGCGTGTACGTCCACGGACGTCGCGTGGAGACCCCCAAGAACCTGGACGAGACCTACCGGCTGCTGGATGCGGCCGGCGGCATCGCCTGGATCGGCCTGTACCGACCCAGCCCCGAAGAGGTGGCGTCCGTCGCGCGCGAGTTCGACCTGCATCCCCTCGCCGTCGAGGATGCACTGTCAGGCCACCAGCGCTCGAAGGTGGAGCGCTACGGCGACACCCTGTTCGCCGTGCTGCGCCCCGCGCGCTACCGCGATGAGCAGGAGTCGATCGAGTTCGGCGAGCTGCACCTGTTCGTCGGCCCCGACTTCGTGGTGACGATCCGGCACGCGGAGTCGCCGAACCTCGCGGCGGTGCGTGCACGCATGGAGGCGAACCCCGAGCTGCTCGCGATGGGCCCCGAGGCCGTGCTCTACGCGATCCTCGACGAGGTCGTCGACGGGTACGAGCCGATCGTGGCGGGACTCCTCAACGACATCGACGAGATCGAGGACCAGCTCTTCGGCGACGGCGACGACGACAGCGCGCTCTCCCGCCGCATCTACGAGCTGTCCCGCGAGGTCATCAACTTCCAGCGCGCCGTGCACCCCCTGAACGGGATGCTGGAGTGGCTGCGCCGCGGTTCCGAGAAGTACCGCATCGACGAGGAGCTGCAGCGCTCCCTGCGTGACGTGCTCGACCACACGATCCGCGTGAACGAGAAGATCGACTCCTTCCGCGCGATCCTCGAGAACGCGCTGACCGTGCACTCCGCGCTCGTCGCCCGTCGGCAGACCGAGGCCGGGCTCGCGCAGAACGACGAGATCAAGAAGATCTCCTCCTGGGCCGCGATCATCTTCGCGCCGACGCTGGTCGGCACGGTGTACGGCATGAACTTCGATGTGATGCCCGAGCTGCACTGGGCGTTCGGCTACCCGATGGCCATCGGTGCGATGGTCGCCTTCGCCGTCGGTCTGTTCGGCGTGTTCAAGTACAAGAAGTGGCTCTGATCGCCAGGGCGGAGTCCGTCGTGGGGTTGGTCACCGCCGCGCGGACACGGCGGTGACCGCCTGCTGCTTCCGGCAGCGGACCTGATGGAGACGGGGTTCACGCAGAGGGATTCCGAGGGGTTGCCAGTGATCACCGCCACGTACACG
>NZ_JASBSF010000071.1 GCF_030149085.1 Microbacterium sp.
AACGAAGACGAGTTCGAGCTCGCGGTCAGCGCCGTCGGCTCGCTCGGTGTGCGCGGCATCCGCGACGGCCGTGACGTCGACGTCGTCGTCGGGCAGGAAATACCCGAGTTCGCCAGACGCATCACCCGCGCCGTGCACGAACTGCCGACGGTGAGCGCCCGAACGCTGCTGGACGCCCTGTGCGAGGTCGCCGAGCGCGCTTCCGTAAACCCCCTCCTGGATGTCGCCACCTTCGCTGTCGAGGCCCATCGCGATGTCTCGGTCGGATTCCTCGTGTGCGGCTCGACAGTCACCGCGCATACCATCCAATCCGCGGCCGTCGCCTTTCCCCTCAACGTCAGTGTGATCGTGATCGTCTGCGATCCGACCGCCGAGCCCGGCTATCGGAAACTGGGCGAGATCGCCGTGATCACGATCGGACTCCTCGACGACCTTCGCCACGTCCTTGCCCGGCGGTCCGCGGCATGAGCGCGCCTGCCGCCCCGATCCGCGACCGTGCGCGCCGCAGCGCGCGCACCTCCGGCCTGCCACGAGGACTGTGGGGCATCGACGTGGGGCTGGTCGTCGCACTCGGGGGCGTCGCCGCTGTGGCCGCGTGGCCGATCTACCGCGACCCTTGGATGTATCTCACCGTCGGAATCGGGGTTGTGACGGGGGTCGCGATCGCCGTCCTGGCTGCCCGCAGCCGGTGGTCGTGGTGGATCGTCGCCCTCGCTACCGTCGCCGCCTACCTCGTCCTCGGTATCCCCCTCGGGGCGCCGCGGGCACTCACGGATCTCAGCGAACTTCCCGCCGCAGTCGTCGATATCGCCACCGCGCCGGTTACCGGGTGGAAGAACATCCTCACCCTCGATGTGCCTCTCGGCACCTACCAGGCAGTGCTCGCACCGCTCCTGCTGGTCTGTCTCCTCGCGCCTGTGATCGCTCTGAGCACGGCGTGGCGCACACGTCACTGGGTGTTCGCCGCGCCGCTCGCACTGACGATGCCGGTCTTCGGCATCGTCTTCGGCTCAAGCGCGGTGCGCGGCATCCTGGAAATCGGACCCGTCACCGTTCCCGGAGTGGTGGAGCTGTCAACGGGCCTGTTCTGCCTGCTCGCATGCGTCGGCTGGTTCGTGTGGCGTACCAACGCCGCGCGCTCCCTCGAGCTGCGCACGGCCGAAACAGCGACCGGCGTGCGCGCCAAGCGCCCCCGCGGCGCCGCGACCGGCAAGTGGCTGCTCGCCGGCGCGATGGCGACCGTCGCGACCGTCGTCGGGCTAGTCGTTGCGCCGCTGGCCGTGGCGGGGCAGGTGCGCGAGGTTCCCCGCACCGTCATCGCCCCGGAGTTGCGGATCCGCTCCGAACTCAGCCCCCTCATCACCTACCGCGAGAACTTCGATGACGACATCGTGGACACCGAGCTCTTCCGCATCACCACCGATTCGTCGGTGGACCGCGTGCGCCTTGCCACCCTCAGCTTCTACGACGGGGTCGTCGCGCGCGTCCTTGCCCCGGACGGGCTGGATCCGCTGGCCACCGCGTTCGTGCGACTTCCGACTTCGTCTGGTGCGGGGACCGTCCGCTCGGTGATCGAGATCGGTGCCTATTCGGGGATCTGGGTGCCGATCACCGCCGGGCTCACCTCCGTGGGATTCTCCGGTGCCGATCGCAACCTGCTCGCGGACGGCTTCTTCTTCAGCCCTACCGCCGACATGGGAGTGCAGCTGTCGGATCAGGGCCTTGCCCCGGGCGTGTCGATCTCTCTGACCGCCACGCTGGCCGCCGCCGACGTCCAGGATCCGCTCGTCGGCGAGCCCCGACTCGACGAGGATGTCATCCCGGATTCGCTCACCCAGTGGCTCGAGCTCCAAGACGTCGCCGATGGCTACGACGGGCTGGTGACTCTCATCGAACGCCTGCGCGCCCGCGGGTATCTCAGCCACGCACTCACGATCGATGAGGACGTCCCGCCGTTGTGGATGACCCAGCTGGACGACTACTCGTTCGAGCCCAGCCGGGCCGGGCATTCGACAGATCGGATCGGGTCGCTGTTCAGCGCCCTGAATGAGCGCCAGAATGACGTCGGCGGCGGCGACGACGCTTTGCTGGTTGCCGCTGTCGGTGACGACGAGCAGTTCGCGGTAGCCGCGGCCCTCATCGCCGATCGACTCGGCTTCGAGAGCCGTGTCGTCCTGGGCGCCCGGCTTCACAGCGAGGACGACACGCTGAGTGTCTGCGAAGACGGCAGCTGCGTCGGCGGTGACATCGCCGCCTGGATCGAGATCCGCGACACCGCAGGCGGCTGGATCCCGATCGACACGACGCCCCAGCACGCGAACCCGATCGCGCCCGAGATCGATCAGCGCAACGACCCCCCGATCCCCACCGACGTGCGCCCGCAGCAGGCGGATGCCGTCCCACCACCGGATGCGTCCCCCGCGGATGCCGGCACCGCCGACGACACGGCCGTGCCAGAGAGCGTGGACCTCTCAGACCTCTGGGCCGCGCTGCGCGTGTCGGGAAGCGTCCTGCTAGTCCTCTTCATCCTGCTGGGCCCCCTGCTGGCGATCATTACGGCCAAGACGGTGCGGCGGCGCTCCCGCCGTCGCGCAGCCGACCCCGCAGACCGGGTGATCGCCGGCTGGGACGAGTATGTTGATGCCGCGGTCGACCGTGGGCTGCCGCTGCCGCACGCGCAGACGCGCTCCGAGCTCGCTGCGCTGTACGACGCGGAAGGCACCGGCGCCGCGGTCGCGCTGGCCTCGTGGGCCGATCGGTCGGCCTTCGCTTTCGAGCAGCCCACCGAAGCCGAGAGCGACGCGTTCTGGAGCCTCGTCGACGCAGAGCGTGCGCATCTGCGAACGGGGCTCGGTTGGTGGGCCAGCCTGCGTGCTCGCATCTCGCTGCGATCCTTCCGCCGCGGCATCCAGACGGCAACCGCCCAGGCAAGAGCAGAGCGCGCCGCCCGCCCCCGCACCGCTGAAACCCACACCACCCGGATGACGCGCACGGCGTCGCGGAAGGAGCAAC